>NZ_JBHTST010000024.1:0-76672 GCF_042794995.1 Streptomyces sp. NPDC056503 | reverse complement strand
GGTATGCCGTCACGGCGTCGTGAGGAGCGCCGCGACCGCGTGGGCCGTGGCCGGGTGTCTCGTCGTCAGAGACGCCCCGGAGCTCCCCTGAACGCCCGGCGACCAGGAGCCGTCGCAGCCCAGGAGGCCGGCGGCCGCGTCACAGGTGGCGCGGTGGGCGAACAGGAGCGCCACGCCCGTCGGGTCCGTGGCCGGCTCTCCCCCCGGGGTCCAGCCGTCCGCGCAGCCCAGGAGGTCCGCGACCGCGTCGCAGGTCTCCGGGTGGCGGGGGAGCAGCGCCGCGCCGCGTGGCGCGGCCGACGGCCGGGGCTCCCGGGCCGCCGGCTGCGCGTGCCACGGTGGAACCCAGGCGTCCAGGGCCGCGAGCCGTGCCGGGAAGATCCGGCCCGCCTCGCGGATGAGGAGGGGGGCGAGGTCGGCGGCGTTGGACCGCAGCGTGGTGATGAGGGTGGGCAGCCACGGCAGCAGGACGGGGTCGGGGAGCCGCCCGAAGGCGTTCGACACGGCCTCCACGACCACGTCCACGAGTCCCGGTACCGGCTCCAGCGCGTGCACGAACCCACTGAGGTAGCGGGGGTAGGAGGGCACCACCAGGGGGTTGCCGAGGAGTTCGTCGCAGCGGCCGCGCAGTTCGCCGCGGGAGAGGGTGCCGAGCTGGACCTGCGCGGCCCACAGCAGGGCCGTCTTGGCGGGGTCCCCCGGGTGCGACTGCGCGACCGCGAGCTCCAGCTGGGTCCGGTCGCAGCCGAGCGACAGCGCCAGGCTCTCCATGCCGAACAGGAAGCCCAGCATCGCCGCCACCTGTCCCACGGTCGCGTCCTCGTCCCGGAAGGCCGTCGGCAGCAGCGTGCAGTAGTGCGCGTACCCGGCCCTGACGAACGACTCGATCCACGGCGGGAGGACCGGCTCGCTGGTGCGGTAGTACGCCAGGAGGCCGCGCACCCGGCGCAGCACCTCCGGGGCGCCGTCCACCGTGCGCTCGCCGGCGAGGACTTCCAGGGCCCGGGTGCCGAGTTCGTCGGCGAGGCGCCGGCCGCCGAGGTGGAGCGTCGCGTCCTCGACGGCCGCGAGGACCTCGGCCGTGGTGGCTCTCGGCCCGTACGCGGTGCGGCGCAGCCGCTGCTCCAGCACCTGCTCCAGGCTCACGCCCTCGTAGCCGAGCTCGATGAGCGCGCGTTGGTGGGTGCCGAGCGACAGGTCCCAGGACTCCTGGATCGACCGCTCGCCGAGCCGCCGCTCTCCCATGACCGTGCGGGCCGCGCCGGGCGGCAACAGGCGGCGCAGCATCCACAGGACGTCCGAGCAGGCACGCAGTTCGGGCCTGGACGCCATGTCGAGCAGGGCTCGCCGCACCCCGCGCTGCTGGAGGTCGAGTCCCAGGGGCGCGAGCCGGTCGTGCACGTCGCGGGCGAGGGGCGGCAGCGCCTCGTAGCCGACCTGGCCGATCCGGTCGCCGCCCATCATGATCTCGACGAGCCGCCGCACGTCCCGCCGGCCGGGGACGGTGTCCTTCTCGATGCAGGTGACCGCCGCGTCCTGGAAGTCGTACGGCGTCGGCTTGGCCCGGTCCCGCATGCCGGCGAGCAGGATCGACGTCTCGAAGACGGCGATGGCGTCGGCGGTGGAGGCCAGGTAGCCGCTGCGGCGGGCGGCGCGCACGATGTCCACCGACCAGCCGAGCAGTTCGGCCTCGTCGAGGGCGTGGAGGACGGGCGGCTGCCGGAGGAACCCGGTGAGCCGGTCCCCGGCGGGCGGGGACGCGGGACCGTCCGCGGGGGCCGGTGCCGCTGCGGGCGTGGGCGTGGGCGCGGGGGCCTTCGCCGCCGTCTTCCGCGCGCTCGGCTTCTTCGTACCGGACTGGCCTTCGAGGCGGTACGGCTTCACCCGGGTGCGCTTGAGGTTCTTCGCCCATTCCGTGGCGGCGATCGACACGGAGCCGGACGCGAGGCCGAACTGCGCCTCGATCGCCGCGTGGCTGGAGGGGATCAGCCCGTACTGCCATGTGGTGGCGGTCCGCGGGGAGACGGCGAAGTCGCCCGTGCCGTGGATGCCGAACTCGTCCACGCGGCTGGCCGCGTGGAAGGCCCCGCACACGTACAGGCAGTCCGCGGGGTCGGTGCCGGTCGCCGCGAGGTGCTCGCGCATCCGGGTCCACATGTAGCGCTCGCGGTCCTCGTCGACCCGTACCCGCTCGCCCCGGCCCGGGGCGAGCCGCCGGAACAGGCTGCCGATGAGGAACATGACCTGGCGGTACGTGTCGTGGTCGCTGTCGCCGAGGGGGACCTCGACGTACTGGTGCCACCATTCCGACCAGTGCCGCACCTTGCCGTGGCGCAGCAGGTGCTCCTCCAGTTCGGCGAAGCGGGGGCGCAGGTCGCCGATCTCGACGCCGACGGCCTCGCCGTGGAGGGCCGCCTCGGGCTCGGACTCGGGCTTGGACTCGGCCTCCGGCCCGGCCGGCCGGGCCTCGTCGTCGGGCTGCCGGGTGTCCCACTGGAACACGTGGTCGGACGACCGGTCGACCAGGACGAGTTCCACACCGGGGGTGTCCAGGGCGTACGCCACGGCCTGGTACTCGGCGGACGCCTCCGTGATCGGGGCGACGACCGAGAGCGGTGCCCAGTCGGGCGGGAAGCCGTCGATGTCGCTCGCGAAAGCCTGTACGGCGACGGGCAGACGGCAGTTGCGGAGCTCGGTGAGGAGCGGGGTCATGTCCTCGCACAGCTCCAGGTACACGACCTTGGGCTGCTTCTCGCGGAGCCGGCGGGCCATGGCGAGGGCGGAGGCGGGCGAGTGGTGGCAGACGGGGAAGATCTCCAGCGGTTCGGCGACCGCCCGGTCGACGTCGTCGACCATGCCGAGCAGGATGCCTTCCAGAGCGTCCTGCCCGCCGGCGAACTCGGCCGCCGCCTCGTGGAGTTGCCCCCGCAGGGCGGCGAAGGAGGGGCCGGCCGGCTTCTCGGAGGTGGTGCTCATGCCAGCTTCGCGATCGCCTCGCGGCCGCCTTCGAGGAACTCGGGCCAGGAGCCGCCCTGCTCCTTGCCGCGGGGCTCGACGACGCCGTGGAGGTACTTGTTGAGGATGGCGAGGTCCTCGGGCTCGCGGCGGGCGAGCGTGCCGACCAGGGAGGCGGCGAGGGTGCGGGCCGTGAGCGCGCGCTCGCCGAAGAAGTCGCTGTGCAGGACCGCGTCCTCGAGGACGCCGATCTGCTCGGCGGTGGACAGGGCGGACTCCAGCTTCTCGTCGTCGCTCCCGGCCGCGGCGGCGGAGGCGCGCAGGTCGGCGAAGCTCTGGAGCAGGACGTCGAGGAGGGTGGGCGGTACGTCCAGCTCGATCGAGTGCCGCCGGAGCAGTTCCTCGGTGCGGAAGCGGACGATCTCCGCCTCGCTCTTCTTGTTCGTGACGACCGGGATGCGGACGAAGTTGAAGCGGCGCTTGAGCGCGGAGGACAGGTCGTTGACGCCGCGGTCGCGGCTGTTGGCCGTGGCGATGACGGAGAACCCGGGCTGGGCGAAGACGATGTTCTCGCCGCCGGCGCTGTCGAGCTCGGGGACCGAGATGTACTTCTCGGAGAGGATCGAGATGAGCGCGTCCTGGACGTCGCTGGTGGAGCGGGTGAGCTCCTCGAAGCGGCCGATGGTGCCGGTCTCCATCGCGGTCATGATCGGCGAGGGGATCATCGACTCGCGGGACTGGCCCTTGGCGATGACCATCGAGACGTTCCAGGAGTACTTGATGTGGTCCTCGGTGGTGCCCGCGGTGCCCTGGACGACCTGGGTGGAGTTGCGGCTGATCGCTGCGGAGAGGAGCTCGGCGAGCCAGCTCTTGCCGGTGCCGGGATCTCCGATCAGGAGCAGGCCGCGGTCGGAGGCGAGGGTGACGATGGAGCGCTCGACGAAACTGCGGTCGCCGAACCACTTCTGCGGCACCTCCCGGTCCAGGCCGTCGGCGCGCTCGGAGCCGAGGACGAAGAGGCGGACCATCTTCGGGGAGAGGCGCCACGAGAACGGCTTGGGGTTGTCGTCGATCGACTCGAGCCAGTCGAGTTCCTCGGCGTACTTGATCTCGGCGGGGGCGCGGAGCAGGTCGGACATGCGAGGGGCCTTTCTGGGCGGGCTCAGGTGAGGAAGGTCTTGAGTTCGTGCACGAGCTTGTCGATGTGGCCGGAGACCACCGGGGTCCCGAGCGCCTTGAACCGCTCCCGGAACCAGGGGTTGACCTCCTGCCGTCCCGAGCTGGTCACCGAGCCGACGGGGATGAACCGCACCCCCGACCGGTGGACCGCCTCGATGCCCTCGAAGAGCGGCTGTGAGCGGTCGAACTCGTAGAAGTCGGAGATCCACACCATGACGGTGTTCTTCGGCTCGGCGATCTTCGGTCGGGCCATGGCCATCGCGACGGGTCCGTCGTTGCCACCGCCGAGGTTGGTGCGCAGGAGCACGTCGAACGGGTCGTGCACCCAGGGAGTGAGGTCGATCGCCCGGGTGTCGTACGCGATGAGGTGGACGTCGACCTTCGGCAGCCCGGCGAAGATCGAGGCGAGGATGGTGCAGTTGACCATGGAGTCGACCATGGAGCCGGACTGGTCCACGACGACGACGAGCCGCTGCGGTGTGGTGCGGCGGACGGTGTGCCGGTAGTAGAGGCGGTCGACGTAGAGCCGCTCCTCCTCCGGACTCCAGTTGGTGAGGTTCTTCCAGAGGGTGCGGTCGAGGTCGAGGTTGCGGAAGACCCGCTTGGGCGGGACGGAGCGGTCCAGCTCGCCGACGGTAGCCTTCTCCACCTGGGTGCGGAGCACCTGGGCGACCTCGTCGACGTAACGCCGGATGAGGGACTTGGCGTTGGCGAGGGCGATGCCGGACAGGTTTCCCTTGTCCCGCAGGAGCTGCTCGATCAGGGACATGCTGGGAGTGAGCCGGGCGGCGAGCGCGGGATCGGCCAGCACTTCGCGCAGATGCATCCGGCGGACGAGGTCGGCCTCGACGGCACCGAGTTCGAGCTCGGCCCCGGGGCCGTCGGTCACGGCCCCGGCCCCCCGGCCGCCGCGCAGCCCGCCGGGCGGACGGCCGAGCGACCGCTCCAGCCAGCCGGCGTCCGCCTGCCAGCGGGCCAGCTGCCCGGCGGAGACGGTTCCCGACCCGGTGGAGAAGACGTTGAGCAGCAGCTTCGACGCGAGCGCCGCGCGCCGGACCTCCGCCGCCCGGTCCCGGGCGCCGTCCGGCTCGGGTTCAGGGGTCATCAGCCCGTCGAACTCGTCCGCCAGTTCCGGGTGGCGCTGGACGACGGAGTCGACGGAGGCCCCCGGATCGAGCAGCGCGGAGGGCAGGCCGACGTCCTCGACGACGGCGAGGCTCGCCGACTCCAGGGCGGCCTGCTCCTCGGGGTCGAAGAGCCGGGCGAGGAGGCGCCAGTAGAGGACCTGGCGACGGTTGTCGTCGGGGTCGGGGACGACCGGGGGAGGAGCGGCGGCCGGGAGAGGGGCGACACCCGGGAGGCCGGCTGCCGGAAGGCCGGCCGGCGGGAGGTGGACGGAGGACGCGTCGGGCGACGGGCCGGGGACGGGGGACTCGGCCGGCGGGAGGCCGGTGGACGCGGGATCGGTCATGCGCGCAGCAGCTTCCCGGCTCGTTCGCGCAGCACGGCGACGGAGTCCGTGGCCGCCTTCTCCGCCCGGGCACCCGCCTTGTCGGTGGTGCCTCCGGCCCACGCGCCCGCGTGGACGGCGACCGCCTTCTTCCGGACGGTCGTCTCGACGGCCAGCGGCTGGAGGACGAACTCCCCCGCGTCCCACCGGAGCAGCCCCAGACAGGCGGCGGACGCGGCGACCAGCTCCGGAGCGAGCGGACCGGCGGTCGGGACGCGGTCCGTGTCGACGGGCAGCCGGTGTCCGGCGAGTGCGAACGTCAGCCGCCCGTCGCCCTCGTCCTCCACCGCGTACCCCTCCAGGAGGACGGGGACGGCGATCCGCGCCGGATGGCGGTCCAGCGGCGCGGTCACCGGGTCGGTGGCGGTGGCGAGGACGACCCGGGCCGTGCCGAACGGGTCGGCGGCCTCTCCCGTACGGGCCCGCTCGTCGTCCCAGACGAGGTCGCCCTTGTCGGTGACGGGCATGCCGTCGAGCTCCATGGAGCGGCACTCCCCGACGGCGGCGAGCAGCGACATGCGCGGCCGGAGCAGCTGCCAGAGGCCCGCGCCCACGACCGTGTCCGGCTTGGGCGCGGACACGGCCGCCCGGACCAGACGCGGCCCCGTTCCGTCGGCGGGTTCGAACACCGCGTGGACCTGGGCCTGCACCGCGGTCGCGTGCTCCTGTACGTCCACGCCGAGCGGCAGCAGCCGGCCGGTGGCGGTGGACAGGGCCGGGGGCCGAGCGGCACCCGGCAGGGTCAGGAGCAGCGCACGGGTCCACAGGTCGGCCCAGCGGCGGACCGGGACGCGGTCCAGGGTGGCGCCGGGGCAGGAGGCCGCGAGTTCGGCGGCGAAGCCGTCCAGCAGGGTGGCCTGTCGGCGCAGCCGCAGGTCCGGCAGCATCGCGGAGACGACGGGCGCGGCACCGGCGACCAGCTCGTGGTCGATGCCCTGCCAGCCCGCGCGGGCGAGGTCGCACAGCCAGGCGCGGGCGGCGGCGAGCACGTGGGCGCCGGGCTCCTCCGCCGCGGCCTCCGGGGTGTCCCGCCCGGCGCGCGGGCGGCCGGTGATGTCCGCGACGCGTTCCGTCAGGGCGTCGTGGACGGAGCCCATGAGGGCGGTGCGGGCGGCGGCGAGCGCCACGAGGTGGTCCTCGCCGGCGACGCCGGCGGCGGCCTTGTCGGCCGCCTCGGCGACCCGCGCGGCCAGTGGCGTCCCGCCGACGGCGGCGGCGAGTGCCGCCAGTCCCGCGGCCTGGTCGGGCTGCGGGCGGAGCAGTCCGGAGACGAGTGCCCGGTCGAAGGCGTCGACGGCGGACAGGGCCTCGTCGAGCCCGTCGACGGGGTCGGTGAAAAGGTCCGTACGCATCAGGCGACCGTCCTCGTCGGCGGGAACCACTGCATCTCGGGCAGCGGCGTGGTGGCCGGTTCCAGTTCCAGATAGGCGAGGTGCCGCAGGAAGCGGCTGAACACGGGTGCCGCCGCCGAGGTGTCCCCCTGCTGGGGCCGCGTGGCGGTCATCAGCGCGACGAGCTGATGCGCGTCGGGCCCGGTCCACGCCGCGCCGCTCGTGCCGCCCGTGCCGCCCGCGCCGCCCGTGTCGGCCTTCAGGTACCGGGCGACGCGCTCGGCCCCGTACTGCAGGACGGCCTCGGCGACGAGCGCGCGGATGTGGTTGCAGAAACTTCCCCGAGCACCGCCGCAGGGGCGGTTGTTGTTCGTGCTGCAGGCGAACGCGTACGTCCCGGTCGCGATCGAGGACACGTACACGCGTCCTGCGTCGGACCCGCTGGACACGACGCCCTGCAGACGTCCGTCGGCCAGTTCGACGAACGGCACCTTGGCGAGTTTCCGCGGTCGCGCGGGCGGTACCACCCGCGCCGTACTCGACAGCTCCCAGACCGGCAACGTACCTCTCCCATGCACGTCAAAGGGGGTGTTCTCGCCGTTGTGGCGGAACAGGAAGGAACCTATCCCCGGCCACTGACAACGCCCGTGGCCCGCTGCCGGGGCGCCTTCGGACGCCTTCAGGCGCGGTCGGGAAGCGCGTGCGGGCAGGGGGACGGCAGCCCGCCCCCGGTCTCTCCTCGACCTGGAGGGGGCCGGAAGCCGACCGGCCGTCGAGCGCGCCACGGGGTACGCCTGGCTCCAGGCCCACGGGAGTGGATTGCCAACCGACGTGAGCATCAGAGGAGTTACCGTGCCGAGCAGGAGGCGGGAGGGCGACAGGAACCCAGGACCCGCTTCGCTCCACGGCGCGACGACGGCAGGCGGTCGACCTCGTAGGCAAGGAATCCGAGCGCAAGCGTGACGCTCACGCCGACGGCTTCGATGACCGGCGCGGGCGCTGCGGACGGAGACGCGAGAAAGCCGGCCGGACAAGGAACGTGGCCTCGGGTCACATGTAGGAGGCCGTGCTCTTCACTTCGCCGAAGCGCGGGAAGACCCGCTGCACGGCGAACTCGTGCTCGTCCGCAGCCAGACCGGACATCGCGTCGGCCACGAACTCCAGCTCGTATCCGTGGTCGGAGGCCGCCCGCGCGGTGGACTCGACCCCCATCGTGGTGACCAGCCCGGCGACCACCAGGGTGTCCACGGACAGGCGGCGCAACCGCTCGTCCAGATCGGTTCCGTAGAACGCGCCGATGGTGCGCTTGACCACGACGAGGTCGCCGTCGTGCACCAGGTGTTCGGCGAAGTCGCTGCCCGGCGGCTGCTCGGCGACGCCGGGGCGTTCCACCCGGACCATGACCACCGGTCGTCCGTTCGCCCGGAACGACCTGGCCAACGCGCGGCTGCGCGCGAGCACGTCCTCACCGGAGTGCGGGGCGAGAGGGAGGGCGATGATGCGTGGCATCAGGTCGACGAGGAGCAGCGCGGAGTTCACGAGGGTGATCATAGGACGGCACGATCCACGGCGGGCAGGATCGCACACCGCCAACGCCACTGCCGCCGCCAACGCCACTGCCGCCGCCAACGCCACTGCCGCCGCCAACGCCACTGCCGACGCCCACGCCGACCATCCCCGCCACCACGGTGAGGAGAAGTACCTCCCGACCCCGGCGTACCGTCGCCCAGAGACCATCCCCGCGTGGGCGGGGGAACAGGCGGCCGCCGGCCGGGACTCCGCGTCTGCCCGCCCCGTGGAGCCGGGGCGTCAGCGCAGGTCGCGGTGGCGGCCCACCCCGGTGGAGAAGAGGTAGAGCGGGGGCAGGAAGGCGGCGGCGCAGACGGTCCACAGGGCGGTGTGGGCGCCGGTGTAGGTGGCGAGGAGGCCTGCGGTGAGCGCGCCCAGCGGCAGCGCGCCCCAGGAGACGAAGCGGACCGTGGCCATCACGCGGGACAGCAGCTCCGGGGGCGACTGGGTCTGCCGGTAGGTGCGGGTGGTGATCGAGCCGATGACGGTACCGAAGGCGAAGCCGGCGTTGCCCAGGGCGAACCAGTACGCGTCGTGCGCCGACGTGGTCAGCGGGGCGAGCAGGAGCATCGCGCCGCCGACCAGGTCGGCCACGATGATGCCCCACGCGGTGCCGAGGCGTATGGTCACCCGGACCGCGACGGCGGCGCCGGCGAGCGCGCCGACTCCGTCCATGGCGAGGACGAGACCGAGCTGTACGGAGCCGAGGCCGGCCTCGCGGACCAGGTAGAGGGGGGTGAGGGCGACGAGGGCCGCGTTGAGGAAGTTGGCGGCGGTCGCCCAGATCATGCAGGGCCGCATGACCGGGTGCTTGGTGACGTACCGCCAGCCCTCGCGCATCAGCCGGAGCGCGCTCTCGCCCGTGCGGGGCGCGGGGCGGCTCTCGGGGAGGGTGCGCAGGAGCGCGGCGGAGGCCAGGTAGCTGGCGGCGTCCGCGACGAGCGCGCCGACCGGACCGGTCACGCCGATCAGGACGCCGCCGAGGGAGGGGCCGCCGGTGTCGGTGACGGCGTGCGTGCCGGACATGACGCTGTTGCGGGCGGCCAGCTGCCGGGCCGGAACGACGGCGGGCAGGAAGGTCGAGTTGCCGATGTCGAACAGCACCGTCGCCGCGCCGGTGACGAGCGCCGCGAACAGCAGGTGCGGATACGTGAGGGTGCCGAGCCACCAGGCGAGCGGCAGCGACCCGAGCGCCGCGAACCGTACGAGGTCGAGCGCGACCTGGAGCCGGCGCAGCGGTACGCGCTGTGCGACGACGCCCGCCGGGAGGCTGAGCAGCAGCCAGGAGACCTGTCCGGCGGCGGCGAGCAGGGCGACCTCGAAGGCGGTGGCGTCGAGGACGGTGAGGGCGACGAGCGGCAGGGCGAGGGCGGTGACCGCGGTGCCCGCGCCGCTGACGGTGGCTGCCGCCCAGAAGCGCCAGAACACGCCCGGTGAGGAGGTCTCCTGCTCGTCGTCGTGTCGGTCGTGCTTCAGGATCGCTCGTGTCCCGCTCATACGGCGTCCACCCCCCGTGTCCCATGAGTCTCTTATAGGAACTCACTCTGTCCCGGTGAGTTTCTATCGGGAACTAACCTCATGGCGCAAGCCGGAGGGGAAGTGGGGAGGTCGGGGGAGAACGCCAACGACCGCACCCGGTTCACCGCGGTGAGGGAAGCGATCCGGGTGCCCTGGATCGGACCGGGACGGCCCCGGGCCCGGCGCGGAGGCCGGCATGGTCGGGGCGGCGAGGGGATCGAGGCGATGCGTACCCTCGCCCCGGCCGGTCGCGCCGAGGAGGCCCTCACCGCGCCCGAGCGGCTCCTGGACCGTGCCCATGCTCGTACCGGCCTCCTGTCGGGGCGAAGCCCGCGCCCAGGGAGGAATTGCTCCCTGGGCGCGCGGGAACGGCCCTGCCTGGCACACACGGAAAGGAGGCCGGTACGAGCATGGGCATGGACCGGAGCGGCCTGCGGTGAGACCCTCCCCGCCCACCCTGGCGTCAGCCGGGCCAGGTTCCCGTGACACGGCGTGTGGTGGCGGCTCCGGCGCGGTCGACGGCGGCCTTGACCCCGGCGAAGATCGCGCCCTGCAGGACGGCGGCGAGCAGCACTTCACTCCATCCGCGGTCCTCGTCGGTGGCGTCGGGGGCGTCCTCGTCGTGGCCGAACACCTTCCACGCCTGCTTGAACACGGCGCCGGCGATCATGCCGCTCACGGCTCCCAGCGCGAAACCGACCGGCCTGTAGGCGATTTTCGAGGCTTTCATCTGCTTACCTCTTCGTACGGCGGCAGGCCAGCCACACAAGGACGACGCCCGCGGAGGCCGCGAGCAGCAGAGTGCGGTTGTCGCGGGCGGCCCGCACCCCCTGGGCCGCCTTCTGCCGCGCCGGTTCGGGCGCCTTCTCCTGGAGCAGGTGGGTGGCGTGCGCAACCTTGGCCCGGGCTTGCCCGGCGGCGGATGCGGCCTTGTCCTTGACCGGGTCGGGGATCTTCTCCTGCACCTGGGCCGCGGTCTGGGCGGCCTTGGCCTTCAGCTCCCCGGCCTTGACGGCGGCCTGTTGCCTGACGTCGGCTGCCTTCTCCTGGGCGCGGGCCTTGACATCGGTCTTGGCCGCCAGTGCCTCGACCGTCTGTCCGAGCTCCTCACGGGTGTGCTCGACCTGCTCGCGCAGTTCCTCGGGGCTGGAGGCGTTGGGTTCCTCGTGGGACGGCCGGGTCATCGCTGTGCACTCTCCTTGATCTGGGCCACGTCGGCCTTCACGCTCTCGACGGTCCGCTCGGGCGCGGGCGGTGCGCCTTGTCTGATCTGCTTCCTGCCGCTCAGGGCCATCACCGAGGCGATCACGCCCAGCGCCGCGGTGACGATCAGCGCCGCAGCCCACACGGGCAGCGGCACGGCGAGTCCGGCGATGGCGGTGGCCACCAGGGCCTGGAGCATCAGGAAGCCGACCACGCCGGCGCCGCCGAACAGGCCGCCGCCTCTGCCGTAGCGCCTGCCCTTCTCCTTCATCTCCGCCTGCGCCAGCTTCATCTCGCCGCGTACCAGCTCTGTCAGCTGCTGCGAGGCGCGCTGCACCAGCGTGCTCACCGGCTCGTCGGCGTCGTGCGTGCTCCCGCGGACGCCAGGGGGCGGCTGGATGGTCGACACGACATCGACCTCCTGTCTTGTCTGCGTGATCCATGACGACAGACCGTGCGGTGACCCGTCGCGTGATCACGCGGGTACCCCGGACGGGCCGGATCAGTCACCGCCTCGGCGCGGGATCCGATTCGGGGTTCGGGCCGCGGTGTGCGGGTTGTCCGCGCGGTTGCGGCGGCACTGGTGCGTCGCGGTGGCGGCGGATGGTCGGATCACGCCGGGAGCGATGATCCGGGGCGCGGGGTGGCTCGACCGGGGCCGTGGGAGGTCGACGGCGAGTGGCGGGCGGTGTTCGAGCCGCTGTTTGCCCAGGGTCGAGCGTCGGCCCCGGCATCCGGGCGTTGGAGGGGGCGGCCAACGGTGGCTGGCGGAGCGCGCGTTCGCCCATCTGCGCGATACCGATCACGAGTCCATCCCGGGCCGCATCGAGACGTGTCGGGCAGCGCGCAAGCGCACCACCTTCCGAAGGAGTTCTCATGGCTCCCGGCGGGCACGGGGTGTAACGGCATTACGCTGCATGCGAGTTGACCATGCGGAGGAGAGTTCTGTGCGAATGAGGCGCCGGCATGTCACGTGTACGGCTTTAGCAGTCGTCTTGGCCGGCCTGGCGGGCTGCTCCGGTGGCGGGTCCGGGACGGACGTCGAGGTCCCCGACGCATCCTCTGCGGCGAAGCCTGGGGACGAGGCGAAGGCGTTCGACCCTCCGGTCGAGTTCGGCGAGGCGGTGAAGCTGCCGGTCGACGAGCGTGTGAAGTCCTGGGGGTTCGCACAGCTCGGGCCCCGACTGTACGAGCGGACGGCGGCGGCGCTCGACGCCTACGACACCGGCTCCGGGCGCAGGCTCTGGTCGTCCGCCATCGGCCGCAAGGACTGGTACACCGGCAAGGAGGGAGGGGTGAGCGACGACCAGAGGATCCCCCCGGTCTTCGCGCGGCAGGAGGGGCGCACGGATGTGCTCTTCGCGTACGCCGATTACACGGAGGGCGCGGGCACCGAGGTCGACCGGACCGACGTCTACCTGCGGGCCGTCGATGCCGACAGCGGCAAGGTGTCGTGGACGATGCGCTTGCCGGCGCCGACCGGGTCGACCGTCAGCGATCTGGAGCCGGCGGTGGTGGGCGCGGAGGAGGAAACCGCTGTGGTGAGGGTTCTCACCAGCACGGACGAGTCCAGTGGGGACAGTGAGAGCGCCACTACGTACGCCGTCGACTTGGAGAAGCGCCAGGTGACGTGGCAGGAGGACCGTTTCGCGGCCGAGGCGCTGGACAGCGGCGTCGTCGTCGGCGCCCAGCTGGGCGACGGAGCGTGGTTCCAGTCGCTGGACGGCTGGCACTCCGAGGAGACGGACCTCGGCCTCGTGGGCCGGGCGCTCGCCGACGGCGCGCCGCGCTGGAAGCAGGAAGGCCGGTCGTCGGTGACGGTCGAGCCCGTGGGCGGCGGCTTCTTCGTCACGGGATCGCTGCGCGACAGCCGCACGGGCAAGCCCGTCCCCGGTGGCACGGACGGCACCTTCCTCCACTGCGTGTACGACCGGCGTTCCGTGGTCGTGTGCGACAGCAAGGAGGCGGTGCGGGGCATCGACGCCCGGAGCCGCGAGGTTCTGTGGACCATCTCCGCGGACGACCCCGCGCGGAAGAAGCCGGACGTCGACAACGCCTGGCACGGTGCCGTCTACGCCCGCGCGGACGCCGACAGCGTCATCCTCGACGCCCGCACGGGGAGGGACCGCCGGCCCTTCGGCGGCGTGGATCCGTACATGCTCAACGAGTACGCCGCGGTGAACTTCGACATGGTCGTGTATCCCGCCATCGGATGACCGGCTGGCCGCTTATCACCACCTCCCGCTTCCGGCGTGGGCTCCCTGACCGCAGGGAGCCCCTGTGGGGCGGTCGGGTACGGCCCGGGGGTCAGACGCGGGGTCGTTCCACACCAGGTAGGGGTCGGCGTGGTTCTGGGGAGAGACTTCGGAGCCGTGGACCGCGGCCGGGGGGCTCCGACGCGCTGTGAGTGGTCGTTCCGGGGGAGTCGGGATCAGCCGGACTGGCGGACGACCAGTTCATGGTGGACGCGGCGTCGGACCTGGGGCAGGGGTGCGTCCACGGCTGTGGCGGACATGCGCACCACCTCGGCGAAGGCCATCTGCGTGAACTCCGTGAAGTCCAGTTTCAGCGTGGTGAGTTCGGGTTCGACATCCATGTAGCCGATGACCGCGTCCACCTGGCCGGCCAGGGAACGCAGCTCGGCCCGCCCCGTCTCGGGACCCGGGTGCTTCTCCATGACGACCAGGCCCCACCCGTTCGCTGTCGCGACCTCCGCCGCATCTACGCCCAGCTCGCGGCGCTGGAGTCGGAGATCCTGACCGCCCAGCTCCACGATCGCGTCCGCGGCTTCCGAGTGGAACCGGGGGAGGAGCGGACACTCCACCTGGCGCCGTACGGGTTCACCGTCCGCGTCCACACGGAACGCGACGGCGGTGAACCCTCCGGCTACGGCCTGCTGCTCCAGGTCGAGGAGGACACCTTCATCGCGGTCGGCCACGACTTCACCGTGGACCCGCTGCCGCGAGACGGCCGCCCCGTCGCACTCCTGCAGGCGGAGGACCTCGTCATCGCCGACGGCCGACTGACGCCGCAGCGCCGCCTCAACGGCGACGAGACGTTCGCGGGAACCCGCGTCCGCATCGCGGAGACCCCGGCCCCCATGCACGGCTTCATGCGTCGGACGACCATGAGGCGGGCGACGTCGGCCTCGGTGTACCCCCGCAAGCGCGGGATCCGCGCGGTGCTCCCCGTCCCAGCCGATCGACGGGGGGCACCGGCTTCGTCGCGGAAGCCGCGGCGGCAGGCCACCCGCGTGAGGCCGCGAGGCGTACAAGCAGCGGAACACGGTCGAACGCTGCGTCAACCGCCCGAAACAGCGGCGGCAGCTTGCACCGCCGGTCGCCCTCACGGGCGGCGATGAGCGGGGTGACCCACTCGACCAGGGCGTGTGGGAGGTCGAGTGCGGCAGGACGGGGAACCAACAGGGCTCCTGTGCGGGTGGGTTGAGACGTCGACACCTTCCCCGACGGCATGGGGCCGTGTGCGTCGCGGTCCTCGTCCCGATCCGGCTGGCCTCACCCGGGCAGTGGCCTCGTCGACACGCTCAGTACGTGACGTGGAATTCGTTACCGCCGGCGTCGAGGAACTCGCCGGGCCGGTGGTCGCGACGGGTGACCTCCAGCCGCAGCCTGTTCCGCGCCGCTTTCGGCGCCGCAGGCGGCCCCATCACCAGAGAGACCGTGCTGGTGGGCCTCCGCCGGAGCCGGACGCCCCAGTCGTGGGACTCGATCGCGTGCCAGTCGGCCTGGGACTCCCAGAAGGACGGCTGCGCGTAGCGGTCCTCCTCGGCGACGTCGAGGCAGATCGCGACGAGGCCGGAGTCCGCGAGCACTCCGGGGTGCCCGGGACGCAGCACGCAGAACTCGTTGCCCTCCGGATCGGCCAGCACATCCCAGGGGACGTCCCCCTGGCCGATGTCGATCCGCGTCGCACCGAGTGTGAGCAGGCGTGCCACCTCGGCCTCCCAGTCCGGCCCGCCGGCCAGGTCGAGGTGGAGTCGGTTCTTGCCCGCCTTCGGCTTCGCCGTCGGCACGAACCGCAGCCGCAGGCCGTCCGTCCGGCCTCGCGTCACGTCCTTCCAGAAGCGGTCCATCCGCGCGACGTCCAGCGCGTCGATCACGATTCCGGTCAGCATTTTGTTCCTCCAAGCTGTCGAACCCGTCGCCCGCTGCGGTCGCCGTTCTCCCTGTCGGCGCCGCGGTACTGGGCCCCATCGTTGTCTCTCCCTACTCTCTCGACCCTGGTCGCGGTCGGCATGGCATGGGGAACCGACAACTCAGGTCGGTCATGACCCTTCGCCGACCGCGACGATCAGGAAGGCGGTTTCGAAGCGGACGGCAAGCCCGTCCGACCGGGTGGCGACCGCCCGACTGCCCGACCGCGCTTGAGCCGGTTGATCCCGCACTCGACCGCGTGCCGGGCCTCGTGGTCCTCACGGTCGAAAACCGGAGGCCGCCCGTCGGCCTCCCCGCGTCGCTCGTGGTGGCGGGAACGTATTCCGGTGCGCCGCACCAGAGAGCCCGATTAGCCTTCCCGACATGCCCCTTGAGATGAACGACACCGTGCGCAGCCTGCTTGACGCACCGCATCCGGCCGTTTTGTCCACCCTCAACCCTGACGGCAGCCCGCAGAGTTCGGTGGTCTGGGTGAGCCGTGACGGCGGCGAGCTGCTGATCTCCACCGAACAGGGACGGCGCAAGGAACGGAACATACTCCGCGATCCGCGCGTCGGCCTGACCGTCTTCGACCTCGCCAACCCCTACCTGTACGTCGAGATCCGCGGCACGGCCGCCGTCACCGAGGACGCCGACCGCGCGGTGGCCGTCCGCATCGCCGAGGAATACCTCGGCCCGGGCGGCGGCAAGGAGTACCTGGAGGCCCCGCCGGAAGAGGTTCGCGTGGTCGTCCGCATCACCCCGACCAAGATCCTCGGCAACGCCACCAAGACCGCCTAGATTCTGTCCGGCGCGTCATGGGCCGAGCCGTCAGCGGATCGCCGCGACCGTGACGGTGCCGTGGAAGACGCAGGCCCTCTTGTCGTAACGGGTGGCGACGGCCCGGGCGCTCTTGAGGAACTCTTGAGCCGGTTGATCGTGCGCTCGACCTCGTTGCGGCGTTCGTGGGTCTCGCTGTCGAAGCCGGCGGGCCGACCGCCCTTGCTACCGCGCCGTTCGCGGT
Organism: Streptomyces sp. NPDC056503; assembly: GCF_042794995.1. Lineage (NCBI taxonomy): Bacteria > Bacillati > Actinomycetota > Actinomycetes > Kitasatosporales > Streptomycetaceae > Streptomyces > Streptomyces sp. NPDC056503. The sequence continues at coordinate 60,229 of NZ_JBHTST010000024.1, read as the reverse complement.
CGGCCCGCTGGTTCTTCGGTTCGGGGATGCCGTGCCTGATCCGGCGTCTTCCTCCGGGCCCCGGCCGGGCGCTGAGGGGCCCGGCGGGACGCCGAGTCGACGCTGACCCCGCTCCGGTCGATCCGGCCCGCGAGGCCGGCGTCGGCCTGGACGGCACGCAGGGTCAGGTCCCCCGTGCCGTCCGCCGACCAGCGCCGGTGCCGTTCATGGACGACCTTCCGGCTGCCGGAACGCTCCGGAAGGTCCCGCCACGGTATGCCCGTTCGGGCCCGGAACGGGACCCCAAGGACGGCTCCCACCGGACCCACTCGACATTCGTCAGATCACCCCGCCCCATGCCGGGAACGACGAGCCGGCCATCCGACAGCCACATGGTCCACCGGACCCTGCGCAGGGTCCGGTGAGCCTGTCACCAGGGCACTGTTCCACCGTCGTCGAAGAATCCGCCGGTCGGCCCGTCGTCGGGCAGGGTCGCGAGGTGAATCGCGATCGCCGCGCCCTGGTGGGGAGTGCGGACGCCCCGGAAGCCGTTGAGGTCGGTGGCGGTGAAACCGGGACAGCCGGAGTTGACCAGGATGCCGGTGTCGCTCAGTTCCTTGGCGTACTGGACGGTGACGGCGTTGAGGAAGGTCTTGGACGCCACGTACGCGACGGGAATCGGGCCCATGTCGATGCCGGGCGTGGTCTGGAGGAGGAGCGAGCCGACGCTGCTGGACATGTTCACGATCCGCGGCGATGCCGAGCCGCGCAGCATGGGCAGCATCGCGTTGGTGACGCGGATGACCCCGATCACGTTGGTTTCCACGACGGCCCGTACGGTCGCGGGATCGACCGTGGTGGGCGTCTGCGGCATACCGCCGGTGATCGCGGCGTTGTTGACCAGGACGTCGAGCCCTCCGGCGCGGTCGGCGATCAGCTCGGCCGCGGCGGCCACACTCGCGTCGTCCGCCACGTCGAGCGGAACGCCGAACGCGTCGGCCCCCGCTGCGCGCAGCTTCTCCACCGCGGTGTCGCGGCGCCGTCGATCCCGCGCGCCCACGCCGACTCGCCAGCCGAGGGAGCCCAGGCCCGCCGCGATCTCGTATCCGATTCCTTTGTTCGCACCGGTCACCAGCGCGATCGTCTGTTCACCCATGTCGTCGAGCGTGGTGCGGACTGGGGTAGGACGTCCAAGACCGAGTGGGTGGGCGGTGATACCGCACGGATATCGGCCGTGGTGAGCGCCGGATACGATGCCGCGGTGGAGACGCGGGAGCTACGGTACTTCGTCGCCGTCGCCGAGGAGTTGCACTTCGGACGGGCGGCGCAGCGGCTCGCCATGGCGCAACCACCGCTGTCGCGGGCGATCCAGCAGCTCGAGCGGCGGCTCGGAGTGGTTCTGCTGCACCGCACTGCTCGCGCGGTCGCCTTGACCGAGGCCGGGTCGGTGCTTCTGCGGGAGGCCCGGGCCGCACTCGACGCGGTCGAAGCCGCCGAGCGCCGCACCCGCCGCGCAGCTGCCGAACCGCTCGGTGTGGTGCTGGCCACGAAGGCCGGAGCGTCCAGCGAACTGTTGTCGAAGCTGCTGGACGCCTACGCCGCCGAGCCCGGCGCGGTCGCCGTCGAGGTGATGCTGTGCGGGCCCGGCGAGCAGGAAAGGCTGCTGCGCGACGGGCGTGCCGACGTCGCTCTGCTCCAGCGGCCCTTCGACACGACGGCCGGACTCGACACCGAGGACCTGCACACCGAACAGCAGGTCGTGGTCCTGCCCGCGGGGCACCCCTTGGCCGACCGACCCCATATGTCGATGGCCGAGGTCACCACCCTGACGGACCTGCCCCTGCCACGCTGGCCTCGACGGGACGGGGGCTATCCGGACGGACCCGGCCCGCAGGTGCGCGACCACACCCAGCTGTTCCAGCTGATCGCGCTCGGACGGGCCTGCGCGCTCGTGCCCGAGTCCCTCCGAGCCCACCTGCGCGACGATCACGCGACGGTGCCGGTGCCGGACGCACCGGCTGTCACGACCGTCATCGCCTGGCCACCGCACAGCAGATCCCAAGCCGTCGCCGACCTCGTCCGCACCGCGACACGCCTCTAGCCAACGGCAAGAGCGGGTAGCCAGAGGACGGGTGCCGAACGTGCCCTCGGCCTCGCGTCGGGGCAGTCCCTCGGCACGGCGCCTCTGGACCCGTCTCCTGTGCGGCGAGCCCCCGGCTCAGGGGTGCCGTCGGTCTCGCGGGTGTGCAGACGTCGGGTCGGGGAACGCGTCGTCGCAGGCAGCGGGGTCGCAGGGGCCGGTCCGCGGCCGCAGGGGGACGCCGTTGGCGCGCAGCACCTCGCGGACGTCCAGGATCACCGGGAAGACCTCGTGGTTGCGGTCCTCGCCCTGCTCGTCCCACGCCCTCTGTTCCGCTTCGACGGCCATCCGGTCCTCTGCGAAGACCCGCTCGGTGAAACGACGGATGAACGGCCATGCCACATGAAGGGCGGCGGGAATCCCGGGCTTCTCGATCATGAGCAGGCCGTAGGTACGGCACGTGCGCTGCTCGACGTCCTCGGGCACGTACGCGGCCCAGAGCCGGAAGGACGGGTGGTCGGCGTCCTGCGGAACCAGGTCGAGCGTCTGGTACGGGTACTGCGTGCGGATGGTCATGACATCGCTGGTGGCCGCACCGCCGATGCCCTCGCCGGCCAGCAGGCCGGCGCTGCGGTTCCGCTTCCCCCCGGTGTGCGTGAACAGGTAGCGGGCCTCCACCGTCCGCCCGTCGGACCGGTGACCCAGGAGCTCCGGGTGCAGCTTGCCCACGACGCCGCGGTGGAGGAACTGGTGGTTCATGTCGAGCAGGTTCTCGTGCATGAAGGAGTAGTGGCAGCGTACGGTCCGGGAGAAGGTCATGGTCCGGTACTTCGGCGACCCGTGCGCCGGCAGCTCCGGAAACGCGGCCTCCGCTGCCTTCTCCGGGTCCCCGGGGAAGACGAAGACCAGGCCGTACGCCTCACGAACGGCGTAGCCGCGCACTCCGCGCGGCGGCCGACCGTCCCCCTTGGAGAGGTAGGGGATCCGCGAGATGCGGCCGTCACCGCGGTAGACCCAGGCGTGGTAGCAGCAGCGGAGCGTCTCGCCCTCCACCACACCCATGCTCAGAGGGACCTGGCGGTGTGCGCACCGGTCCTCCAAGGCGTGTACGACCCCGCTCTCGCCGCGGTAGAGCGCGATGCGCTCACCGGCGAACGCGGTCGCGTACACCCGTCCTCGACGCACCCTCCTCGACAGGGCCACCGGATACCAGTGGTCCGGATGCGCGCCCACACGTCGGAGGTCGAGAAGGTCTGCGGAGTGCGGCGTCGAGCGCCGGGAGCGCTCCGTGTCGTTGCCGCCGCCAGCCGACGTTCCGGCCATACGCACTCCCTTTGTTCCGTCGGATGGGGACATTCGGCACGCGGGGCTTCGGCGCGCATGACCTGGTCGGGCCTGCGTTCGCAAGTCCGCCGAGCGACGGACGAGATCCCGGCACCATCCTGGTCCGCCGTCCTCGCCGGCGCATCGAGGGCGGGTCCGCGCGGGTGACCACCTTCGGGTTTCCTGTCGTGCCGCCGGCTCGCTCGAAGGCCGCCCCGGCCGCAAGCGGACCCGTACACGAGAGCCCTCCGCATATGCCCGCAGGCGAGATCACCGTCGTGGTCGTCACCGTCGCCTCCTCCGACGACCTCGTCGGTCGGTTCGACTGCGCGGGCGACCCCGGCCGGTGTCCTGAGTCGGAGATTCGTCTTGGGTGGGGTACGCGTCGTCCGGGTCCGAGGATTCCGCCGTTGTCGGTGGCCTATGCCCAGCGGGCGGTGCCGGAGGGCTGGGCGCGTCGTCGTACGACGGACCGGGCTTTGGCTCGCCGGCCGTGGCGGACGGACGGGAAAGCAGAGCAGGGCATATATTCGGAAGTGTTCTTGGAGGCCTCATGGATGGTTCCCGCCCAGCCGACTCCAGCCCACCGCCACCTTTGGACGGGGCCGTCGCCGCCGTGGTGGACAGCAGCGGCACCCTGCTCTCGTGGACCCCCGGCGCGGCTCGCCTGCTCGGTCACAGTGGGCCGAATCCCACGCCTCTGGGCCGTAGGGCACGGGACCTCGTCGCGGTACGCCGCCCTCGCGGGAGGCTTGAGCCCTGCGGGGGCGCCCCGGGCGGCAGGGTGGTCGGCCTGCGCACTCGCGACGGCGGCGTCGTGGACGTCTGGGTGCGGCTCATGCCTCTTGCCCCGGCCGCCGGGGGCGGCGGCGTCCTCGTGTTCGGCCTCCCGATGGACGCCCTGGCGGACTGGCGTGACGGCCTGGCCATCGGGTCGGCCGCTCTCCGGCAGGAGGAGTGGCAGATCACCCTCCACGACAGCGACCTGCGCGTGCGGCGCAGCAGTCCGGAAGTAGCCCGTTCGGGGCGGCTGCGGGCCGGCGAGGACCTGTTGTGCGAGATGCCGAGGTTCGGCAGGAGGGGTTCTGCGCGCGACGTGCTGCGCGAGGTCATGGAGACGGGCGTGTCCGTGGTGGACGAGTCCGGCCTCCTGCGCGGCGCTTCGCAGGACGGCCGGGGCCGCGTCTACTCGCTGACCGCCGCCCCGGTGCACGATCTGCGGGGGCGGATCGACGGGGTGTTCTCCTCGCTCGTCGACGTCACCGAGCGCTTCCGGTCGTCCGACCGGCTGGACCTCGTCTACCGGGCCTCTCGCAGCATCAGCCGCAGTCTGGTGGCCGAACGCATCGCCGAGGACCTGGTGGACTTCCTCGTACCTGCCCTGGGAGACCTCGCGGCGGTGGAGTTCTTCGACGGGCTCGGCTCGGGCGCGGAGCCACCCCGCCGCGTGGAGGGCCTGAACGCCGACTTCCGGCGGGCCGCTGCGAAACACGCGCACGGGCCCTGGCCCGGCGACCAAGTGGCGGTGGGCGAGCTGCTTCCCCAGGTCTCCGACCACCCTGGCTTCCGCAACCTCGAACGGGGAGACGTGCTGGTCGGCAACGGGCCTGGCGACTACCTGGAATTCCTCGGCAAGGGACCGGACGTGGGACGGATGGTTCCCGCAGGCACCCATGCGTCCATGGGAGCCGCGCTGGTGGCGGGCGGGCGCGTCCTGGGATACGCCCAGGTCTTCCGTACCCGGCGGCCGTACCCCTTCGACGGGCAGGACGCGAAGCTGATGAAGGAGATCGTGAACCTCGCGGCCCTCGCCATCGACAACGCCCGCCGCTACACCCACGAGCGCCGCACGGCGGCGGCGCTGCGCAGCAGTCTGCGGCCCCCCGTCTCGGGCAGCACCGCCGCCGTGGACACGGCCGGCTTCTTCCGGGCAGCCGCCGGAGACACCGGTGTCGGCGGGGACTGGTTCGACGCGCTCGCGTTGTCGTCGTTGCGGACCGCGCTGGTGGTCGGAGACGTCATCGGCCACGGGCTGCCCGCGACGGCGACGATGGCACGACTGAGGACGGCGATCCATACGCTCGCCGATCTCGACCTCGCCCCCGACGAACTGCTGACTCGCCTGGACGACCTGGTCCACCGGATGGCCGCCGAGGCGGAACACCCCGACGCCGTCGGCGCGTCCTGCCTCTACGCGGACTACGACCCGGTGTCGCGGAGGTGTCGCTTCGCCAGCGCGGGACATCCACCACCAGCCGTGATCGCTCCAGACGGCAGCGTGAGCCTCGTGGACGTTCCGCCCGGTCCGTTCCTCGGAGTCGGCGGAACGCCGTTCGACGTGGTCGAGATCGAACTCGCACCCGGCAGCGTGATCGCTCTGTACAGCGACGGGCTCCTCACCGCCGCGGGCGCCGACGCCGACAGGAGCTCCCGCGCGGACGTGACCGATCTCCTGCGCTCCGCACGCGTGCCGGGACGACCACTGGAAGACGCGGGCATGGACCTCATGGCCTCGGCTTCCCCCACACGCCGCCACGCCGACGACACCACGGTGCTCCTGGCCCGGACACGGGCCGTCGCCCCGGCCGACGTGGCCGAGTGGCAGTTCCCACAGGATCTGGAGGCAGTCGCCCGGGCACGGCGACTGGTCGGCACACAACTGGCCCACTGGGGCCTGGACGATCTGGTCTTCACGACAGAACTCGTGGTCAGCGAACTGGTCACCAACGCGATGCGATACACCGAAGGGCCCGTCAGCCTACGGCTGATCCGCGACCAGGTACTGGTATGCGAAGTCACCGACACGAGCAACAGCCACCCACGGCTGCGCAGGGCCGTCAGCACCGACGAGGGCGGCCGAGGCCTGTTCCTCGTCGCTCAGGTCACGTCACGATGGGGCAGCCGCTACAGCGACTCCGGCAAGACCATCTGGACGGAGCAGAACATCTCCCGGCAACAGGACCCCATGCAGGAGTGATGCTGCCGATTCACGAACGGGCGTACGACCGCGGACTCGCAGCCCAGGAGGCCGCGCACCGCCCCCTGGGCGACCTGCTGGACGTGCCGGCGAGCCGCGGCCGGGGCGGGGGCCGGGGCCGGCTGAGCGTCGTGTGCCGTTCGGGTGCCCCACCGAAGGGCGTAGCGGCTCGCGGCGCGGGAACGCGCCGGTGCACCCGGTGTGCGTGCCGGGGGCGCCGGAGCCGGCGACACAGCATGAGCAGCAAGCGGCCGGAGCCACTGGTTCGGGGGACGGTCCACGACGTCCTGGTCGCCGCGCGACGCGATCGGTCCGCCCCCGCCGACACGAGGGTCGAGTGGCCCCTGGTACTCCCCACGCCCTCTGGTCCGGTCCATCCTGCCTGCTGACGCGGGGGCCGACGGTGGCTCACGCGGCATCGCCGCCGGAACGGCCGGGGTGCTGGAAGCGTCCCGGTGACGGTGGTGCGCGGCCTTCCCCGACCGGGTCCCTGAGGGCGCGTCGGTCGGGCGGTGGGCAACGCATGCGTGCCGGGGCTCAGTCGGTATCGATGCCGCGCGCGGCGAAGACTTCCGCCGCGTCGGGCACCGCCAGGACGCCGTCCTCCACGAAGGTGACCTCGCGCAGGTTGGGCAGCAGGGCGAGGTCCTCGAGCGAGCGGACGTCGAACAGGTCGTCCTCGCCGTCCCAGGCGGGGGCACAGTGCCGGAAGACGTCCGCCCCCGCGTCGAAGCACAGCTCCTCGACGCGGGCGAGCAGCTCGGCCGGGATCTCCAAGGACTCGAAATGAGCCCGGGACTCCGGCAGTACCTCCGCGTGGAGGCCGTTCTCCAGGACGTAGGACGCGGGGTCGCCGATCCCCTGATCGGTCAGCCGCGCGGACAGGTCGTAGACCGGGAGGAGCGGCTCGGGGCCGTACATGAGCTCCTCGATGACGAGCAGCTTGAGGTTGAAGTCGCGGAACTGGCTCATGGCAGATGAGTACCACAGAGGTACGACACGGTCCTGAGGGCCCCAGGCCGCGCCCCTGAAAGCCCCGGCGGGGCCCTCAGGGCGTGATCGTGGCGTCGATGAGGGCCTGGAGCTGAGCCGCGGTGCGGTCCAGGGGTTCGGTGCTGCGCTTGGCGCGGCAGAGCGCCACGGTGCCTTCGACGGCCGCGACGACGAGCGTGGCGACCTGCGCGGCCTGCTCGGCGTCGGCGCCGTGTGCGCGCAGGGAGTCGGCGAGCAGGCCCTCCCACTGGTCGAAGACCTCGGCCGCGGCCGCCAGGGCGGGCGGCACCTCGTCGGCGGGGGGTTCCTCGATGGCCACGGCCAGGACGGGGCAGCCGGCGTGGAAGTCGGTGTCGACGACGATCGCCCGCCACAGGGCCAGGAAGGCGCGCAGGCCGGCGGCGGGGCCGGCTTCGAGTTCCTTGCGCAGGCGGCGGGCGACCCATTCCCCTGTGTAGCGGACCGCCTCTGTGGCCAGCTGCTGCTTGCCCTCGGGGAAGTAGTGGTACGTCGAGCCGAGCGGTGCCTGGGCGTGCTTGGCCATCTCCCGGATGCTCGTGGCGTTCAGCCCGCGCCGGCTGATCATGTCGGCGGCGCCGGCCACGATCCGCTCGCGGGACGGCGTACCGCTGCTGCTCTTGGCCACCTGCACATCTCCTCTGGCTATAACGACCGTCATAGTCTAGCGTGACCTCTCGTTATGACGACTGTCATAACGAGAGGCTGTCGAAGCACCGAGGAGCTGCCATGCCGATGATCCGGTTGACCGTCCCGACCGGCGCCCTGACCGATCAGGGCCGCGCGACGATCCAGCGGGACCTCGCCGCTGTACTGCTGCGCTGGGAGGGCGCGCCCGACACCGCCTTCTTCCGGGCCCAGGCGTGGAGCTACCTCACCGAGCTGCCCGAGGGCGCGCAGAAGACGGCCGAGGACGACGCGCCCCGCTTCCTGGTGGAGGTGACGGTTCCCCAGGGGGCCCTGTCGGAGCGGCGCAAGGCGGGCCTGGTCGAGGAGGCCACCGCCACCGTGCTCGCGGCCGCCGGCCTGACCCCGGACCAGGCGCTGCGGGTGTGGGTGCTGGTGCACGAACAGCCCGAGGGCACCTGGGGCGCGGGCGGCTCCGTCGTCCGCCACGCCGACCTGGTCGCGCTGGCGAAGGGGCAGCGGGCCGATGCGTGAACTGACCTACATCGCCCGCCGTACGGTCGAATGGCGCGAGGTGCCCGACCCCGAGATCCGGTCCGGCCCGGAGGCGATCGTCGCCCCCGTCGCCGCCACCTCCTGCGACGTCGACTCCTCCCTCCTCGCCGGGCACGGCTTCATCGACCCGCCGTTCGCCCTCGGCCACGAATGCGTCGCCCGCGTCACCGACATCGGCGACCAGGTCACCACCGTGGCCCCCGGCGACCTGGTCGTCGTCCCCTGGTCCATCAGCTGCGGCACCTGCGCCCCCTGCCGCGGCGGGCTCACCGCCCACTGCGCCTCGGTCCCGCACACGGCGATGTACGGCGCGCCGATCGGCGGCAGCTGGGGAGGGCTCTTCTCCGACCTGGTCCGCGTCCCGTACGCCGACGCCATGCTCGTCCCGCTGCCCACCGGCCTCGACCCGGTCGCCATGGCCTCGGCGAGCGACAACTGGTCCCTGTCCTGGCGGCTCGTCGCGCCCCATCTCCAGGCCCACCCCGGAGCCCGGGTCCTGGTCGTCGCCCGGGGCAGCATCGGCCTGTACGTCTGCGACATCGCCCGCGCCCTCGGCGCCTCCGACGTCCTGTACGTCGACCCCGACGCCGAGCACCGCAAGCTCGCCGAGGGCTTCGGCGCCCGCACCGCCGAGACGACCGAGCCGATCCGGCACGGATTCGACATCGCCGTCGAGGCCACCGGCCGCGTCGACCAACTCGCCCTCGCCCTCGGCTCCCTCGCCCCCGAAGGCATCTGCGAGTCCGCCGGCAACCACTTCCGGCCCGGCGAGCTCCCCCTGCTCGACATGTACCTCACCGGCGTCACCCTGCGCGTCGCCCGCGACAACGTCCGCGCCCACATCCCCGACGCCCTCGCCCTCGCCGCCTCCGGCACCGTCGATCCCGCCCGCGTCGTCTCCCATGTCCTCGACTGGGAGCAACTGCCCGACGCACTGCCGGAGAAGCACCTCAAGCCCGTGTTCGTACGGGACGTCACCCCGCCCTCGGCCCCGAGCTGACCCCCACCGCCCGGCCACGGCCTGCGGTCACGCACCGAGAAGCCCCGATGACATAGCCCCTGCCCTACCACTCCGCCACCAACACCCCCGTACCGTCGGCGCCGCGGTCCTCGCCGCGCTCGGCCACGAGCTGCGCGCCTTGGGCGACGCGACCGTCCGCACCACAGCCCGTCCGACGAGCTCGTCAGCCGGGCCCGCGAGCTACCGGGACGGGTGCGTGTTCAGCCGAGCCAGTCCTGGATGGCGGCGATCCCGGCCTGGCGGGCGATGTCCTCGACGACGGACGAGTCCGTACGTCCGGCGCCGTCGGCCGCGGGTGTCCTCACCGGGCGGCCCTGCCAGCACACCGCCGCGCCCGGCACCGCGACGACGACCTGTTCGCGCAGGTCGCCGCAGATCCACAGCGCGCCCAGCCCGTCGGTCATCGAGTCCCAGACGTCCCCTGGTAACAGGCACAGGTAACTACGCGCCGTCGAACCATCCGGCGCGAGCAGGTGGACCCTGCAGGACACGATCCTGCCGCCCGGCGGGTGGGGCTGCGGCCGGCCCAGGTATCCCGCGTCCTTCGACGCCGCGGCCGCCTCCTCCGCGAGGAGGTTCTCGACCCGGCAGGGCCACACCTGCCACGGATGGTCGCGCAGCACCCTCTCCTGCTCGTCGGCCACCTTTCTTCCTTTGGCCAACGAGGTGCCGAACCCGATACGGAGCCCGACCGCGATCGGTACGACCCACGAACCCACGAGGACCACCGCTATCTGCAGCCCCTCGCCCATCGCCCCCCACCCCAGTATCAAGAACAGGACGGCGAACATCACGAACCCCAGGACGCCCTTTGCCAGGTCCAAACGCTCCGCCACCTTGGTGACGGCCTCGTTGACGCGGCCCACGTACTCCTGCGCGGCGCTGCTCGCGTAGGCGGGATGCGGCGAGACCTCGTACCCGAACTGTCGTGCCTGCCGCGCCTCCTGCATGGCCACCGCCCCCTGCCTGGTGTGGGTCCGCCCCCGGACAGTCCAGCGGGCCTCGACACAAGCCGTCAAGGGGCCGGCCGCCCCTTCCCCGGGTACGTGGTGGACGTGTGCGGCGTCGCTTCCCCGGACGTGTGGAAGAGTCACCGCTTCGATGCGAACCGGAGCCAGGTACGGGCCGTTCGCGAGGGTGACACACCCGGCCGAAGGCACTGTTCTCCGGCGCCTCTCCGGCGCCGCCGAGCGGCACGTCCGCGACACGTGAGCCGGGCACCCGGCCGTACGGGGATCACGGACCTGGGGCTGCGGAGGCGTCCGAGAACCCCGCCGAGCGGCCTGCTGCTGCCGGTGCCGGAGAGGAAGGCGGTGAGCGTCCGGTCGCCGAGGCATGGGAGCGGGTCACCAGTTGGTTGCGCCACCGTGCTCCCGCGTCCCACCCGGCGCTCCGGCCTGGCGCGCGCCCTGCCGAGGTTGCCGCCCTGGAGCGGCGAGTGTAGGACGCGGGAGCAGGGGCGATCCCGCGCTGGAAGGCCGGGCTATGCGATGCGGTCAAGGAAGTCCAGCACGCGATTGGTGGCCTGCGGCGCGGCGTGTTCGTCGTACGACGGCAGGCTGCTGTCGGTGAACAAGTGCCTGTCGCCGGAGTAGAGGAACAGTTCGGCATCCGCCGCTGTCCCGACGAGCGCCCGGGCCGCGTCCACATCGCCCTCCCCGGCGAAGAACGGATCCGCGTCCATCCCGTGGACCTGGACCGGGACGTCGTGGGGCCAGACACCGCCGAACTCCGCGACCGGGACACACGCCTCCAGCAGCAGCGCGCCCTTCGCGCCGGGGCGGGTCTGGGCCAGCTTCTGCGCCGGCAGGACACCGAGGGAGAACCCGAGGTAGACGAGTTCCGCGGGCAGCCCCTCGGCGGCGGCCATTCCGCGCGCGATGACCGTGCCGAACCCGGTGTCCTGGGCGTACACCACGCCCTCCTCGAGACTGTCGAACACCTGCCCCTCGAACAGGTCCGGGACGTGGACGGTGTGTCCGGCCCCTCGCAGTTGCTCGGCGAACGCACGGACGCCGGCGGTCAGTCCGTGCCCGTGGTGGAAAACCAGCACCTCGGCCATGTCGCTCCCCTCGTGCCGCGGTGCCCGGGCGGCACCGCGGCACGAGTATGGCCCGCGCCACTGACATCTGCGGGTCGCGATCGGACGGGGCCAGGTCGCTGATCCCGGGTCGGTGAGGCGGGCTTCGAGAGCGACGACGCGCCGGTCTCGGAAGCGGAGGTCGGAACGTGCGGCGTCAGCGATCACGGTCGGCCCCCGGATCAAGGGCCGCGTGTCCGGCCGCCACCTGTACCGGGAAGACCACGCCGGTCCCCGTGCCCGGGTCGGCCCCCACCATGTCCGAGGACTCTTCGGCACCGCATTGCCCGAAGACGCGCCGGCGAAATGGGCACCTTCGACGACCGGGTGGTCTCCTGCCGGCCGACGTCCTGGCCCGCGCCGCAGCCAACCGCGACGGTGGTGACGGTGCCGTTCGGGAGCGGGGGACAGCATGGATCGCCCGGTCGGCTGCCGGTAGACCGGTCCTGCCGGTAGACCGGTCAGTGCCGCCGATCAGCGGATGGCGTGAAGGTGGGCGAAGACGACGAGGTTCTCGGTGTAGTCCTTCGCCGCGCGGTCGTAGGGGCCTGCGCAGGTGATCAGACGTACGAGCGTCTCGGGGGTGTCGGCGTAGACGCGCTGGTCGGGGAAGTCGTTCTTGCGGAAGCTCTCGACGGAATCGACGAGGAAGACGGCGGTGGTGCCGTCGGCGCGTGCGACGTCGAAGGTGTCTCCGGGGTCGAGCTCGCCGAGGCGGGCGAAGACGGCCGGGGCGGTGGCGGTGTCGAGGTGGCCGGCGATGAGGGCGGTCCCCCGTTCGCCGGGCGAGACACCGGCGGCGTGCCACCCGACCAGGTTGGTGTCGTCGGCCGGCGGCGGGTCCAGGGCGCCGGAAGAGCCGATCCGCAGCTCGGTGAACGGTGCGTTCACTCCGATGTCGGGAATCGTCAGACGTACGGGTGCGGACCTCGGCATGGCGGGACCGGTTGCCGGCGGCGTGCTCGGCGAAGCCGGGGGAGTGGCGGTGGAGCCGGGTTCCGGTGCGGCAGCCGGAAGGTTCTCGGCCGGGGCGGACGACGCCGCGGGGCGGGGCGGCGCGGTCGCGTCCTGCGCGAACAGTCCTGGGCCGAAGAAGGCCAGGAGCACGCCCACCACCAGCGTCCAGAACACCGTGGGCACGACCCACCGCACGGCACGCCGGGATGCTTGTGCACGGGTGGGGTTTGGCCGGGTCTTCACCGCAAGAGCACCTTTCGAACGCACGAGCCAGAACAGAGACGGAGCGGGGGCCGGGATGCGCGTGCTCCTCGGACGGAGGCTCACGCATCCCGGCCGGTGCCCCTTACGCGCCCGCGGCCTTCTTGCGGCGGTGGAGGAGGAACGCGGCCGCTCCGGCGGCCAGCAGTACGGCGCCGGTCACGTTCGTGCCCGTGTCGGCGAGACCGCCTCCGCCGGTGTGGATGCCGCCCTTGGGCTTGTCGTGCTCCTTGCCCCAGTTCTTCTCGCGGTCGTTCTGCGCGGGCTTGGAAGGGGACTCGGGCTTGGAAGTGGACTCGGGCTTGGACCAGTCGTCCGCGTTCACCGCCGTGAGGGCACCGCCGCCGGTGTGCACGCCGCCCTTGGGCTTGTCCCACTCCTTCTCGCGCTTCTCGCCCTTGTCGTGCTCCTTGGACCAGTCGTCGGCGCTCACCGCCGTGAGGGCACCGCCGCCCGTGTGCACGCCGCCCTTCGGCTTGCCCCACTCCTTCTCGCCCTTGCCGTGCTCCTTGGACCAGTCGTCACCGCTTACCGCCGTGAGCGCACCGCCGCCGGTGTGCACGCCGCCATGCGGCTTGCTCCACTCCTTCTCGCCCTTGGGGTGTTCCTTCTTGCCGTGCTCGTCCTTGGACCAGTCGTCGCCGCCGGCCACGGACAGAGCGCCGGAGCCGGCGTGCACGCCGCCGTGCGGCTTGTCGTGGTCACGCTTCTGGCTGTGGGCGGAGTCGTCCTTGTCCCAGTCGCCGGCGGTGAGCGCGTACGCGCCGGGAGTGGTGAGGGCCAGGGCGGCTGCGGTGGCGGTGGTGGCGAAGAGAATGCGGGCAGAGCGCATTGATGGCTTCCTTCCGTGCGTCGCGCGAACCGACCCGCTGTCAGCTCTTCACACGCGGCGACATGGCCCACCGTCAGCGGGCGTCCGTACAGCTGCCACTTGAACTAGTGCATCCGGGAACGCCACCCTGTTCTAGAGAGCCGAAAGGGCGTCAGTTCGGCGTCCCGGGACGTCACCGGGACGCCGCACCATGACGGCAGCGGCCGATGTGAACGATTGCCGACATGCTTGGCCAACGGGGTGTCAGGGAGGCAGCAGGTGAGGGAGGGCGATGCCGAGGACCTGGCGGTGTCGGAGCTGGTGAAGGCGGGCAGGGCGTCGGTCCGGTGTACGCGGGCCGCTTCGAGGACGCCGCCCTCGGTGATGTCGCCGGGCATCACGGGCACGCCGAGGTCGCGGGCAAGGGGGACACCGCAGGCGCCGGGGTCCTGCCCGACGCGGACGACCGGGATGTCGTACTCCCGCAGCCGAAGCGGGACCCGCGCGCCGACCTTGCCGGGACTCAGGAGCACGACGTGTCCGGACGGGCCGCGCGGCGGACGACGTAGCGCGCCGGTCGCCCGGAAGGTGCCCAGAGCCTCCGGACCGCCGGCCACGAGCGGCGGCAGCAGGACGGGACCGACCCGACCGGATAACCGACCAGACCGGATAGCGGCTGGAGCCCCTGCCGGCGGCGCCGGCGCCGTGGCACAAGCCGCGGACGGTGCACGACCCGGGCAGGGTCCTGCCGGATATCGCGCTCACGTCGGCTCGGGACGGGGGCTGTCCGGCCGAAGGAGCTCACCGCGATCCGCACGACGCGAGCCGAAGCGCGCGGGCGGGTCCGGGAGTTGGCCGGGGCGGACGGTCCGGCCGCCGTTGCTCCGGCCTGTGCCTGTGCCTGTGCCTGTGCCTGTGCCTGCGCCTGCGCCTGTGCCTGTGCCTGCGTGGGGTGGATATGCGCGCTGAGGGCGTCGTGTCCGTTGCGGTGGCGGAACTTCATGGCGTGCGGAAGGCGTTGGCAGGGTGGTGCGCGATGACGCGTGTGCGACGACGAACGACATGGCAGAAGCCGAGGTGGCACGAGTGGCGATGTGGGATCGGATCAAGGATCAGGCGACCAGGGGTCTGCAGCAGGCCCAAGGGGCGCGCGGCGGCTCCGGCGGCCATGGGCCGTCCGGCGCGCGGTCCGGCGGTGGTTCCAGGGCCGAGCTCGTGAGCGCGTTGAAGTTGCAGCTCACGTCGTTGAAGACGGAGCTGAAGAGCGGCGGTTTCCGGGACGCCAGCATGGCCATGTGCGCCTTGGTGGCCGCCGCCGACGGACGGGTCGAGCCGGCCGAGCGCCAGCACGTCGAATCGCTCATCCTCACCAACGACGTCCTTCAGAACTTCCCCGCCGACCAGCTCCGACAGCGTTTCAACAAGCACGTCGACCAGCTTTCGGCCGGTTTCGTCCTGGGCAAGGCGGCGGTGCTCCAGGAGGTCGCCAAGGTGGCGAAGAAGCCCGCCGAGGCGCGGGCCGTCATCCAGATCGGCATCGTGGTCGCGGGTGCGGACGGCTTCATCGCGCCTGCCGAGGAGCAGATCATCCGCGAGGCGTGTGCCGCGCTCGGCCTGTCGGCGGCGCAGTTCGGCATCTGACCCGCTCACCTCGGCGAAGAGGCGCGCGGCCGGTGCGCGGGGCACGATGGAAGAGGGTGGTGGCATCGATGGAGTATCCAGAGAGCTACGAGCTCGTCTTCCAGGAGTCGGCGGTGGTCGACGACGTGGTCGTGGTCCGCCGCACGCAGAGTGCCGGGCCGGGTGGCTGCCCGGTCTACGAGGACGATACGGGCATCGTGCGCGCGGAGATCAGCGAGCGCGGAGACGTCCGCATGCTCGCGAGCGGCGGTCACCAGGCCCACTCCTTCCCGGTGAGGGCCCGCGCGCAGAGGTAGGGGCGGGCGGGAGAATCCAGCCCGCCCGTCGTTCCGCGACCACCGGCCCGCGCTCGCGGTGCCGACGGAGGCGGAGCGGATCGACCGGGCTGGTGACGCGGCGCCGGCGGCCGTCCGGTGGCCGCTGCCGAGAGACGGGTCCAGGCGGCCTTCCGGCGGCAGGCGGCGGGGGAGCCGCATCTGGTCGAGGTCGAGGTCGAGGTCGAGGTCGAGGCCGGCGCCGGTGACCGGGACGAGGCGGTCCTCGCTGATCTCGTACGCCCGGCCGATCGCGTCTTCGATGAGCTCTTGGCCGTCGACCTCGCCCACCTTGCGGTAGAGGATCCGGCCGCCGTCGCCGGGGTGGATCTGGCGGAAGTGCACGCCGTGAGATCCCACCGCCGCCTCAAGGGGACAGACAGCGTGACCAGGCTCGAACGTGACCGCACCGTCTCACCGAACCCGGGGCACCGGCTCCGCCACGCGTCCTGGGGCTGTGCCCTCAGGCTATGCAGCCCCCGCGTCGCGACCACACGCCCATGGGTCCGCACACGTCAGCGGCCGGTGACCCGCACTTGTACCGCCTACCGCCTACCGAGTGCCACGGCCTAGTACTGCAACGGTGTTTGGTCTGATGGTTGGGCAGGTTCGGGTGGTGTGTGGCCGCGTTGTTTGTAGTGGCTGATGCGGGCTTGGTGTTGTCGTCGGCGTCGCCAGGTCGACCAGTGCAGGACGTGGTCGACCGAGACCGGCCGGCGGTGGGTGAGGCGGTGGATCAGGCGTCTGAGCTCGGGGAGACTGAGGGGGACGAGGCCGGAGGATCCGTTTCTGCTTTGCCGGTGTCGAGTTCGCGGGCCCGCAGGACGGTCAGGCAGGCGTGGGCGGCCATGGCCAGGGTCATGTGGCGGTGCCAGCCGGGGTAGCGGCGGACCTGGTAGTCGTCCAGGCCGCACTCCTGCTTCGCGCTCTGGAAGCACTCCTCGACCGCCCAGCGAGCCCCGGCGACACAGATCAGCTGGTCAAGTGTGGTGTCGGCGGGGCAGTAAGCGATGTAGTAGGAGATCTCGTCGGGTCTGCGGACGCTGCGGCGGGCGATCACCCAGTGCCGCCGGTCCTCCCGGTGCCAGGGCCGGACCTCGACCCTGGCCCAGTCGAAGACGCGCGGTCCGTGGGCCCCGTTGCCGCAGGAACGACGTTTCCACTTCTGCCTCGACAGATCGTGGAACAGGTCGTGAACCGGATGGTCCATGGCCCAGCGGGTCACGACGGTGTCGTGACGGGTGGTGGCCATGACATGGAAGACATCGGCCCGCTCCAGCTCGGACCGCCAGCTTTTCGAGTAGCCGTAGCCGGCGTCCGCGGTCACCCACCCGAACGGGATCTTCTCCTCGATCGCCCGGCGGACCATCGCCCTGGCCATCGCGACCTTGGTCTCGAAGACGACCGTGTCGTCGATACCGGCCCGCCGGCACCGTTCACGGTCGTCGGTCCAGGACGCCGGCAGGTAAAGGCGCCGGTCGATCAGGGTGCGGCCGCGATCGGTGGCATAGGCGAGGAACACGCCGACCTGGCAGTTCTCCGTCCGGCCGGCCGTGCCGGAGTACTGCCGCTGAACCCCGGCCGACCGGACCCCTTTCTTCAGGAAGCCGGTGTCGTCCACGATCAGCACCGCACCTGGGTCTCCGAGGTGCTGGACGACGTACTCGCGCACGTCGTCCAGCACCTCGTCCGCGTCCCAGTCGATCCGGTTCAGGAGCCGGTGGAGCCGGTCCGGGCCCGCATGCCCGGCCTCCTCGGCAAGCGTCCAGCCGTTCTTCCGCTCCAGCGGAGCGATCAGTCCCCGCATATACGCAAGCGCCGACTCACGCGGCTCCGACCTGGCAAAACGGTGCACGAACCGCTCGTGCAGAGCCGTCAGTTCACCCGCCCACGACCGGGCATCAGCAAGTTCCCCACCCATGAACACACCAACGAACGACCTGGCCACCAGTCATGGCAAACACCGTTGCAGTACTAGGACCTGGTTCCGAGCCGAAGCGCGATGACTGTCACCGAAGCAGAGTGTTGTCACCAGGATTTCCGACAGGGCACGTGAGACTGGAAGCTGTGCCCGAACCCGTGATCTGTGACGTTCTGCAGCAGTGGGCCGGCCGGTAAAGCGCTGTCCCGTAGTGCGGCTCCTCGGCAGTCACGTGGGGATGCCCGTTCTCGCAACCCACTTCGACGATCCAGCGTCCAGTTCTGTGCAGGACGGTTGCCGATCATCCGGGAGAGACACGTGACGAAGAAGGATCAGAGGGCCGACGCGGCGAGGGAGAAGGACCGCGAAAAGTGGATGGCGCGTTTCCAGGTGCGGCTGGCCATGCAGCCGGGCGTGGACCGGGCAGTCGTGCTCCAGGCGGTCAAGGATGTCACGGCCCACTGCGCGGATTCGGGGGAGCACCCGCGGACCGCCTTCGGCGACCCGGACGCCTACGCCGTGCAGACCGCCGCGCGGCTGGTGCCGGCAGATCAGGCGGCACGCGCGAGGCAGCGCAACGCCGTGGTGGACGCGCTCGACTCCGCGCTCAAGAAGGCCAGGGACGTCGCCGGTCTGTGACCGGTTGAAGCGTCCGTCATGGCCTGGCGCACAGGTCCGCGCACAGCCTCCTCTGTCCACCGGGGCTGCTGGGGAGCTCAGGCAACGGGCGGAGCGTCGGAGCCGGTGACACCACCCTTGCGTTGCGCGCTGCCGACGGCAGACAGCGCGCCGCCCCGGTGACAACCGTCGTGCTGCGCCCGGTCGAAGCCGCAGGTCACCCGATGTCGTAGGTGACACCTGTCGTGCTCCGGCTCACGTCTCCGCGCCCGCGGGGGATTGTCCCGTTCCTTCCGCTCCCGAAGCTGCTCACCGCGATTGCCCTGAGACCGGCCTCCGGGGAGGCTGACTGATGGTGGAGTCGACCGCGACGTCCCAGTCGGTCTCGCCTGCGGCGTCGGCCGCGGCGTGAACCTGTTGGAGCAGACGCTCCCACGTCCCGTCGGCCGACCCCAGCCGGTGCCGTTCGTGGACCGTCTTCCCACGTCCGAACCGTTCCGGCAGATCACGCCGCCGAACACCGGTCGGCACCCGGTGCGGAATCCCGTCGACCACCTGCCGGTGATCCGACACCGACCACAACGCCTGTTGCCGACCGGCGGCGACGTCGCGGTACTGCACGCCGGGGTCGTTCTTCTCGCCGAGGCGCTTGATGTCCTCCGGCCGTGCTGCGGCATCCACATCGGCACGGCTATCGCCGAGCCTGACATGGTCCGTACGGTGATCCGCACGACAGACGACACCACCACCCTGCTTCTCCGCCGGCTCGTGAACGGGGCGGCCGAGAGCGCGGCCTGAAACCCGGTTGTCAGTGGCCCCTGCGATGATCTCCCGCCATGGGGAGATGTACGGGGGAAGACATGACCAGCGGCGTGACGCCCGCAGTCGCTCCGGCGGGCCGGCACCACCCTGCCGACGGTCAGGCGGCGACTCCGCCTTCGGGCGTGGGCGACCTTCCGCCTTCGCGCGGGGTGAGTGGATCGTGAGCGCGTCTAGGGCGAGCTCCATGCGAGCCGACGCGCTGTTCCGAGCGCGTGTGGCCGGTCTGGGCGGCGAGGTACTCGAAACCGAGTGGTTCGGCACCCGCAAGCCTCACCGGGTGAGGTGCGGGGCGGGACACGAGAGCTCGACCTATCCGACCAACGTCCTGGCCGGGAAGGGCATCTGCCGCATCTGCGCTCACCGGGCGCGTTCCCTGGAGGCCGAGGCGGCATTCCGGGCTCGGGTGGCGGAACGGGGCGGGATCGTGCTGGAGGAAAGCTGGCTCGGCAACCACGAGCCTCACCGTGCCCGTTGCGCCAACGGGCACGAATGCGCGCCGCGGCCGGCCCACGTACAGCAGGGAGAAGGGATCTGCTCCACGTGCGCCGGAAACAACAAGGACGTAGCCGAAGGCGCCTTCAGGGACGCGCTCGCGACGATGGGCGCGACCCTCCTGGAACCGGTGTACCTCGGCGCAAACGAACCACACCGGGTTCGCTGCCCCAACGGCCATGAATGCCGCCCCAGACCCGCCCTGGTGCGACGCGGCGCAGCCATGTGCCAAACCTGCACCGGGAGGGACCCGAAGATCGTCGAAGCGAGGTTCAGGGCCCGAGTGGCGGAACTGGGAGGCGTCGTCCTCGAGCCGCAGTGGCTTGGCGCGACCACGCCGCATCGAGTCCGGTGCGCCCAGGGGCACGTCAGCGCTCCCTGGCCGTCCGGCGTCCAGCAGGGGCAGGGTATCTGCCGTGTCTGCGCCGGGAAGGACCCGAAGACGGCCGAAGCCGCCTTCCGGGCAAGGGTCGCCGAGCTCGGAGGAACGGTCCTTGAGTCCAGGTGGCTCGGCAAGGACGCGCCGCATCAGGTGCGGTGCGCCAAGGGGCACACGGGAACGCCCACCCCGAGTAACGTGCGGGCGGGGTGTGGCATATGCCGTATCTGCGCAGGGAAGACCTGGGACGTCTTCTACGTCGTCACCGATGACGTCAACGAGGTCGTGAAGTTCGGCATCACGTCCGGCAACCCGCGTACACGCCTGTCACACCACGAACGTGACGGGCTTGACCGGATCGTTCGCCTGATCGAGGGCAATCCCGAGGCGCGCAAGCTGGAAAACGCCTGCATGGCCGCCCTGCGGGACGCCGGGGAGAAACCCCTCCGGGGGCGCGAGTACTTCCACAGCCGCACCCTGGCAACCATTCTCGATCTCGTCGACGGCTGGACCGATGCGGGTGGCACGGAGGCAGGTCCCGCGAGCGCCGAGAGGTGACCGTGCTGCCTGGCAGTACACGACAGCGATGCCGGGGGTGGCTTCCTGTCGCGGTGCTTTCCGCTTCTGCCCGTGTCCACGGGGCGGGGGCGTAAGCGGACGACCCCCGCGAACAAGGGGTGGGCCTCCGCGCCGCACCATGGTGATCAGTTTCCGAACTGCTTCGGACTCGTCCCAGAGGAGGGCGCCATCCATGACGGCTCCGACGCCGTGATCACAGCCCCCACATGACGATCATCTCGGTCAGGGGCCTGGCATCCCTGCACGGCCCAGACCTACGGGCCCTGGATCCGTCGGCCGAGGTCAGTAGATCCAGCGGTCCAGGAGCCCTGGCCAGAGAAACCCCGCGTAGCCGTTGAAGGCCGCCGGGTCGATCTCCTTCAGCTCCTCGGCCAGCCGGTTCAGCTCGGCGAAAGCCCGTTCTTCCTCCTTCTCGGAGAAGTACTCCTCGGGACCGTCCGGCTCACTGAGAAGCCTTGAGGTGGTGACGCGACTGCCGTAACAGTGGAGGACGTCGAGCCACACGCCGACACCCGAGTCGGCGAACCACGCCTCCCCATCCGGCATGACGAAGTAGACCGCCCCGGTCTCCGGCTCGATACCGAACGAGGACCCCTCGGCCTGATCATCGGGGTCCGTCTGCTCGGTGAGGCGGTAGAGCGGGCCCCGGGACGTGAGCAGGGCCGGCTCATCCTCGCTCTGCATCACGACTCGTTCGATGAGGCGCGGAGCTACCGGGATGCCCACCTCGACGAGCTGTGCCTTCGCGGAGTCCGGGATCCGCCAGCCGACCGCCACGTCCCGTCCGGCTCGCGTGACATGCCCCGGTAGGTGAGGATCCAGCTGTCGTTCCCGACGTCGACGTCGAGCCTCTCCTGCAGGTGGAGGCAGGACAGCGTAGGCGCCAAGGGCGGGCTCGGCTCCAGCAGTCGTCTCCGACCCGCCCCGAAAGCGGGACCAGGGGAACTTGACAGACTTGGTGCGCAGGAAATCGCGGATGATGAGGCCAAGGTGATGGTTGAGTTTCAGCCACATGAAAATCGAGGCGCGTCATCGGCGAGGCCATTGCGTTGCCGGGGTGGCGCCTAGCACCGTGAGAGAGACGCGCGGCGAGCATCGTGCGTATCGGTCTCGAACCCCCGGCCTTGATTGCCCGGTTCGACCCCAAAGCCCGAGATGGCGGCGATCGTAAGGTGCGGCCGGCCTGATGGTCTGCGTGATACCAATGATGCGGACTGGTATCGGTCGCAGTAACGGGGGGAAAATGTCGTCCGGGGTTCTGTCGAAAGGCAGTGTTCTAGAGATTCGTATTCTCGGCTCGCTCGAGATGCGTGTCGACCGTGAAATTTATGATCTATTGCCTCCCCGGCCAAGGTCGGTGCTGGGGGCGTTGGCGTTGAATTTCGGCGAACGGGTAGGGGTCGATTATATCGCCGAAAGCGTCTGGGAAGGAGACCTTCCTTCCGATCCGGGCAATCAAATAGCGGCTTGCGTTTCTGTGCTGCGGCGCACTTTTCGACAGGCCGGTATTCGGGGGGATCTCATCGCGACCCGGCGTCCGGGATACGAACTGCAGGCCGGAGCGGAGATCCGGGTAGACGCCGCAGAATTCCGGGCGCTTCAGGAGCACGCTCGAACCGGCCTTGCCCGAGGAGAGCGGAGGCAGGCGCTGGCCCTGTTCAAGTCGGCTCTGGGGATGTGGCGAGGGCCTGTGCTCTCTGGAATGGCATCCCGGGCGTGGAATCCTGAGATCCGGCGGCTGGAAGAGGAGCGCTTCGCATCGCGGGAGCAGTGCTCCGACCTTCAGATCGCCCTTGGCATGCATGAGGAGGTCGTCACCGAACTGTCCCCGTTCGTCGAGGAGTACCCCCTGCTGGAACGGCCGCGGGCTCAACTGATGGAGGCACTGGCGGAGACGGGTCGGCAAGCCGACGCCCTGCAGCTGTACCGGGACACCGAGCAGTTGCTCGACCGGGAACTGGGAGTCCTCCCCGGCAGCGAACTCCGCGAGATGCTACAGCGCGTTTTGTCAGGTAATGCCCGATCTCGCACCCCTCGATTCTCCTCAAGTACCCAGGTACGCTCTCGCGCTTCCGAGGTTGCCGCCGACGCATCCGAAGCCACCGTCTCCTCCCGGGCCGTGCCTGACAAGGAGGCACCCACCGGAAACGAGCGCCAAGGCACCACCTCTCCCGAGGCGCCATGCCAGCTGCCCGGAGACATCGCCGAGTTCGTGGGGCGGGACGCGGAGATAGCCGACCTCCTCTCCACCCTCACCCCCGGAGGGGCGACCGTTCCGGTAGCCGTGATCGTCGGCCCTGGAGGTACCGGGAAAACCACACTCGCCGTGCACACGGCCCACCAACTGAGCGACGCTTTCCCTGACGGGCAGTTGTACGTCAACCTCGGCGGATCGGGAAACGGAGCAATCTCGGCACACGAAGCCTTGGGGCGATTCCTGCGCGAGCTGGGCCTGATCGGCCCGGCCGTACCCGAATCCCAGGACGAAAGGGCCGCCCTGCTGCGCAGCCGCCTCGCCGGCCGCCGAATCCTGCTGGTCCTGGACAACGCGGGCGACGCACGGCAGGTGAGACCGCTGCTGCCCGGCGCAAGCACCTGCGGCGTGTTGGTCACCAGCCGCGTCCGACTGACGACTCTGCCCAACGCCCGCATATGGGAACTGGGCGTACTCGGGCGCGCCCAGGCGGACGACTTGTTCGCACGCCTGGCCGGAGTCGAGCGCGTGGAGGCCGATCCGGAAGTGGCGCGCACGATCGTCGACTACTGCGGCCGCCTGCCGCTCGCCGTGCGCATCATCGGGGCCAAACTGGCCTCGCGGCCGCACTGGTCGCTGAGCAAGGCAGCCGACCGGCTCGCGGACGAACGGCGCCGGCTCGACGAGCTGGCGCATGAAGGTCTGGAAGTACGCAGCACCCTGGAGCTCTCCCACGAAGGGCTGAGCGCTCACGCGAGACGACTGTTCCGAAGACTGGCGCTCCTGGGAACGGCGGACTTCGCCGAGTGGGTGTGCGCTCCGCTGCTGGACGAACCGCTGCCGGACGCCGAAGACACCCTGGAAGAACTGCTGGACGCCCGACTGGTGGACGTGGTCAGCCCGGCCGGCAGCACCGAGACCCGCTATCGACTGCACGACCTGGTACGACTGTTCGCCGCCGAGTACCTCGATCAGAGCGAGCCCGGCTGCGAACGGGCGGCCGCCCTCAAACGTGCCACGGCGACAGCGCTGGCGCTCACCGATCTGGCACACCGGAAGGTATGCGGCGGAGATTACACCGTGGTGCACGGGCTGGAGGTCCGGCCCGCGGTTTCGGAGGACGTCATCCGGCGGGCCTCCGATTCTCCGCTGGACTGGTACGAACGGGAACGCACGACGGTGACGGCGCTGTGCGCGCAAGCAGCCGAACACGACGAAGACGAGCTGGCATGGGACCTGGCCGCGACGTCGAGGTGCCTGTTCAGCGTTCGCTTTCATTTCGACGAATGGCAGCGCACGCACGAAGTCGCGCTTGCCGCGGTGCGCCGCCAGGGCAACCAGCGCGGTGAGGCCGCGCTGCTGCTCGGCCTGGGCGACATGCACCTCACGCGACGGTCGTACGACGTCGCGGTGCCCCTGCTGGAGCGGTCGCGGCGGCTCTTCGCGGGAGTCGGGGACGAGTACGGGCACGCGCTGGCGCTGCGCAAGGTGGCAGCCGCCGATCGCATCCAGGACCGTACGGAGCTTGCGCTGGCACGATGGCAGGAGTGCCTGCCGGCCCTCGCCGAAGCGGGCGACCTCGAGGCACAGACCCAGGTGCTGCGCTGGACGGCGCAAACCCTGCTGGACCTTGGGGCGATCGACGAGGCGGAAGAACCGCTGGCCGCGGCAGAGCGGCTGACCGAACGGTTCCAGGGCCGCAGCGCCGGGCAGGTCCGGCTTGCGCGGGCCGACCTTGCCGCCGCCGGCGGACAGCAGACGGCCGCAAGGAAGTCCTACGCGGCGGCACTGGAGGCAGCGACCCGACTCGGCGACCTGAGCGGCCGATGCGCGGCCTTGGTCGGGTGGGGAACACTGGACGTCCGCCAAGGACGGGCAGCGGCGGGCCAGGAGCGCCTGCAGGACGCCCAGGCGATCTCGCGCGACATTCAGGATCCACTTCTGGAACTGGACGCGCTGTTGAGTCTGGCCGCCGCCCATCAGGCCCAGGGCCGCCTGGAGGAAGAGGCAGCGCTGCTGGCCGAAGGCACGGAACTGTGCCGTCGCATCGGAGCGGTCTCCCGGCTGGAACGGTTCGTCACCGCGATGACGCACGGAGCGGGCGCGGCCATCGCGCCCGGCTCGAAAGCGGCTCACCCGCTCGCGACGGCCGGCAACCGGGCCATATAGGTGTTGCTTCCTTCCCGGGCGCGAGCCACCACCACATTCGGGGCGTCCGCGGCCAGTGACACCTGGAGCGTGCGTTCCTCGCTCCAGCCCCGCATCCGGAACTCGCCCTCGCCCAAGTGGTCCAGAGCGCAGAAGGGTCTACCGTCCAACAACAGACACAAGGCGTCGCCGCGAAGCGCTATCTCGGCGGTGACGACTCCACGCAGCGCGTTACGGGGAAGGAAAATTCCTGGCTGCTCCCAGTTCGCGAACGATTCCGGAAGCGGGAACCGGCAGGCGAACCGTTCCGGGCCGGTGACCCCGAAGGGAACGACGGGCCTGTGCTCCAGGGCGGCGGGACCGCGCAGTCCCCAGTGGAGTTCCCGCGGAAAGAGATCTGCCAACTCCGCGGAGTGGTACAGGTCGATCACCGCGTGGACGAGTTCCTCCTTCCTGTCGTTGACGAGAGCGTGCTGACGCCAGGACGCGGAGAACCACAGCACCCCGGGCTCCCAGTGGTGGTTGTCCTCGACGAAGACGGTTCGGGCCCCGGGCCCGCTCACGAGCGGAAGGTGCAGCCGACACAGTCCCCAGGGAGGCCCGTTCTTCGGACTCTGGAGCCCGGTGAAGCTCACACCCGGCGACAGGGCGACCAGCCGGGCGGAGCGCACAGGAGCCGGCAGCGCCCGCAGCACACCGGCCAGAACAGGCAGCCGGTCCAACCAGGGAGTGGCGGTGGAGCCGACCAAGCCGGGACCGTCGGGGCCGGTGTAACCCTGGTTGCCCCCCGGGGTGTGCAGGCGCAGCACACGCTGGCCCGCGGCGGGCGCCAACGGCGCGCCCGCCCGACGGAGTTCGTCGAGCTCGGCACGGAGCCGTTCGACGCTGCCGGCAGAGCCCAGGGCCACGGAGTTGGGCAGAGCGCGCCCCCGAAGACCCTGAAAGTACGGGGTTCTGTTCACCGGCCCCCACTCACCCGAACTGGTCGAACGCGAGCTTGACGACCAGCGCGGTGACGACCACGAGGAGGACCCACCGGACGAAGCCCGAGCCCCGCTTCAGAGCGGTTCGGGCGCCGACAGCGGCGCCGGCGATGTTGCACACGGCCATTCCGAGCCCGAGGGCCCAAAGGACGTCACCCTGGAGCGCGAACACCGTCAGGGCTCCGAGGTTCGTGCCGACGTTGACGACCTTGGCAAGAGCGGAGCTCTGGAGGAACTCCATGGACAACAGTCCCGAGAAGGTCATGATGAGGAAAGTGCCGGTGCCGGGACCGAATACGCCGTCGTAGAAGCCGATGCCGCAGCCGGCGACCGCGATGGCCAGCAGCTGCCGACGACGGGTGACACCTTCGGCATCCTGGATGCCCGATCCGAAACTTGGCCGGAGCGTGACGAAGACCGCCACCCCGATCAGCAGCGACATGATGATCGGCCGGAACCAGTCGGCGGGAAGACTGGAGGCGGAAAGTGCCCCGAACCCCGCGGCAGGCACCGCGAGCCCGGCCGCGGGCAGGGCGAGCGACCGATCCAGTCTGGTGCGCCGCGCATAGGTGACCGCGGCCACGGTGGTGCCAGTGATGGCCGTGAGCTTGTTCGTCCCGAGGGCGGTGGCGGGCGGCAGACCGGGGAACGCCGTCAGCAGGGCGGGGATCAGGATGAGCCCGCCACCGCCGACCACGGCATCCACCCAGCCCGCGGCGGTCGCGGCCACCAGCAGAACCACGACTATCTCAAGGTCCATTCCGGTCCTTTCACCACACCCGGCCCACCTGCCGGACAGGTCGTACACAGGGCGCCGCACATGGACTACAGCACCCCGGTGATGTCGGTGAGCGCCGGGATCACCCGCGGCCGCGGCATCATGCGCTCGGCCCAGCGGGGCACGGACCTCAGGGAGTAGCAGCGCCGCAGCCACCGGTCGGTGCCGTCGAAACGGGGAGTGAAGCCACTTCGGCCATGCGCCGAGATGTGGTTGTCGACGACGACCAGGTCCCCGGGCGCCAGCACCACCTCGTGGCACGCCTCTTCCAGGGCCTCGGCAAGAGCGCGCAGAGCAGCCGTCGCGGCGGGATCCTCGCTGGTGGTGGTGTGCGAGTTGAACCGCATGAACAGGTCGGGCTCGCGGCCGAAGAGGACGGGATGCAGTCCGGAGAACGGCCGCGGCCCGTCGATGTTCCGGGCGAAGGACGTGGGGTAGGCGCTGCGGAACACCGGACGCCGCAGGACCGCGCGCTGCGCTTCGGTCAGCAGGCCCGCGGCCTCCCGCACGGAGGCGACTCGGGTCGCCGCAACGCCCTCGTGGTCCTGGCGAAGGCAGAGCAGACCGAGGAAATCGGGCCGGAGCGGATGGTGGACGTTCTCGGTGTGGAAGTCGAAGGAGACCGAACCACTGTTCTCGATGCGCTCCTCCTCCCCGGGCACGGGGTGGACCTCGTGGATGAGAGTCCCGTTCTTCTCGTCCTCGTAGCCGACGAGCGTGCCGAGGAGGTCGGCGACGAGGGCGAGGAGGCCGGCGGTGCCGTGGTCGGTGAGCTCACCGGGCCGGTGCGCGGTCGGCGTCGCCGGAAGGTCCCCGAGAGGCAGTCCCCGGACGAGCAGGAAGCCTTCACGGGAGGTTCCCGCGGCGAACTCGTTGAACCGCGTACGTAAAGAGGCCGGGATGTCGAGGAGAAGATCGCTCATGCCGAGCCCCGACGTGTTCTCGGCCCGACGAGCGGCGGCTCGTACGGCCAGGTCCCCCATGGTCCGGGCGTCGGCCTGCGAGAGATGGTGCTCGGTACTGGAACGGGTGTGGACCTGCACTGCTGGCTCCCCCTGGGTAGAGACACGTTCCCGGTGTGCGGGCCGGGTGATGCCGACGCTAGAAGGGCGGGCTGTGCATCCGATGTCGATTCGGTGTCGAGCCGATGCGATGACGGTCGGTACGCGGCCGAACAGACCGGGTCGCGTGGCTTCCGGCAGCGTCACGGCTTGGAGGCGCTGGCTCGACAGACGAGGCTGACCGCCGCCCGCACCCACCGGATCATCCGGATCCGCGAGCGCCAGGGCGTTTCCGTCCCGGCCGATCCCGCCTGCCAAGACGCAGGACCGTGGCTGACGACCGGCATCGAACGCACGCCACTCCAGGAACCCACTCCCACCGAGAAGACCCTCGACCGGGCGCCGGCCGCAGCACGAGCGCCCGTCGAACGCGGTGTCGCGCGCCTGAAGCCCTGGCGGATCTTCCGCAGGTCCCGGTGCGGCCCCGACCGCGTGACGTCAAGGTCACCGGGTAGATGGCCGCGCGAGTTCGTAAGACAGGGGAGGCCGTCCCAGAGGGGACGTGGGACTTCGCGCACGCCTGACGCGGTTCGGCCAGGGGTGACAGCGGCCGGTGCGTCCGGCCCTGGGCTATGCTCGCGGCTCGAACACCCCCTGACGTGAAAAGAAGAACCGGTGGACGACAGGATCGCCCGGATCCACGCCAAGCTCGCCGCTCTACCGGCAACGGAGAAGGCCTCTCTCGGCCCCGTGCTCACCGAACCGCAGGTCTCGGCGTTCGAGGATGCCCATGGCATACGACTGCCCCGAGAGTTCCGCGATTTCCTCACCCGTGTCGGCCATGGTGGATACGGTCCTGCCTACGGCCTGTTGCCGATGGAGCGGTGGGTGTCAGGGGCCGCGGAGGCCAAGGGCGGGAAGCCTTCCGAACCGTTTCCGATCGTTCCCGACCTGGAGATCGCCGTACGGCCGGACAGGCGGGGCTCCCTCGCGCATGTCTTCCCCGGCACCCTCACGGTCGTCGAGCGGGGCTGCAGCGACCTCACCCTGCTCGTCGTGACAGGACCAGGCCGCGGGCGTCTGGTCGAGGTCAACTTCGAGGGCTTCTTCCCCCCTCGCTTCCATGCCGACTCGGACTTCCTCTCCTGGTACGAGCGATGGCTGGACTTCGTGCTGGCCGGACATTGTGATCTGAACTGGTTCGCGGACCAGATGGCCGGCGACGAGGCGGAGCTGGTGTCCACGCTCGTGAACGACGCTCGCGCGACACGACGTCGCGCAGCCGCGTACACCTTCATCACGTACCCGACTCCGAGCGCATCGCTCCCCGAAATCCTGATGCAGGCGCTGGCGACGGAACCGCTCCCAGCTGTGAGGGAAACGATTCTTCGTGCCCTCGCCGCCCAGGGAGACCAAGGCCGCGCCCTCCTGCCCACAGCGCTCGCAGACCCGACCCCCGACGTCCGCTCCCTCGCGGCCCTCCTCATGACAACGCCCACCCCGCAGGGGAGACGGCTGAGCACACCGCTACGGCAGGCCCTCGGCGATCATCTGACGATCGAGGGAGACGACTCGGTACGCGAGACGATCCAGCGGGTACTCGGACCACCACCCTTGAGCTCGCGCGCCTGAACATCCGCTGTCCGCCAACGACATGGCGCTCTTGGCTGGTGACCGAGCCGAGCCTTCCCCCGAAGCGGAAGGAACGACGGCGTTCGTGGAGGGTCCAGAAGACGGGGGACTTGCGGTCGATGCCGATGCCGATGCCGATGCCGATGCCGATGCCCTGGAACGGCGACGGTGACGGTGACGCATCAGCGCAGACCCTCCTCGGCGGTCGCGGTCGGCAGAAGGTCGTGGGCTTCAGGGAGCGAGGGCGTCGGCGGTATCCGGGTCGGCTGCCGGCGGACGACCGTGCGGCTCCGCGCGGGCCATCTACGTCCTGCGTACGGGCGTGACCTGGGCCGCCGCGCCGACCGAGACGATCGGATGCAGCGGGGTGACGTGTTGGCGGCGCCGGCGGGACCGGACCGAGGCCGACGTCTGTTTGCCGATCGAGGCTACGACTGCCACGTCCTGCTCCGGCTGGAGCACGGCCGCACCACCTGACCGAAGATCACGAACCGTCACGAGACGTTACCGAGAAGGGCTCGGGGGGCACCGCCGAAAAGACCATGCACGGGACGGAGACGGCTCCGTAGGATTTCCGCTTCGGGAGAGCGAAGGGAATGCCGACCGTGACTGGCGATGATGTGCTGGAGATCTTGGACGCGCTCCGAAAGGCCGGCACGGACGTCTGGATCGGTGGGGGCTGGGGCATCGATGCCCTGCTGGGGAGGCAGACCCGCCATCACCGGGATCTGGACCTCATGCACCGCCATGAACAGGAGCCGGCTGTCGTTGCGGCCCTTGCCCGAGTCGGCTTCTCCGAATCGCTCGACTGGCGCCCCGCGCGTTTCGTCGTCGCGGATACGACGGGACGCGAGATCGACCTGCACCCCCTGGTCTTCGCACCCGAGGGAAGTGCCACCCAGGCCTCGTTGGAACCAGGACGCCCGTTCGTCTACCCGGCAGCGTGCTTCGTCACCGGCACGATCCACCACCGCACCGTTCCCTGCCTGTCCGCCGACCAGCAGGTCTACTTCCATCAGGGTTACGAGCCCGCCGACCGGGACCGCCACGATATGGCCCGGCTCCGCGAAGCGTTCGGGATCGCCACGCACTTCTGATCCTCCGCATTCATCTGTCGCACGGGCCAAGCCGGTAGTGCAGAGAAGGTCCGGCTCCATTCGACGGGATCGCGTGCCACGGGAGCGCTGAGCGACCCGGGGCCGAGATCCTCGGGGGCTGGGTAAGGGCTGTCCCGCAAGGGCCTGGAGGCCCACGCCAGGGCTCGAAAAGTTGTGATGCCGTGCGGGCAGTGTGTGTGTACGGTGCCGGAGTGATCGACACGGATGGCGTCTGGTCGGGTGCGGAGGCCGCGCGGCGGTTGGCGGAGGCGGACTGCTGTGAGATAGCTCCAGGGCTCACGGAGGAGGAGTTCAGCCTGATCGAGGCGACCTACGGGTTCGAGTTCTCCCTGGAGCATCGTGCTTTCCTGGCGGCTGGGCTGCCGGTCGCCTCGCCTCCCGAGGAAGGCGCGACGTGGCAGCAGCCCTGGCCCGACTGGCGTCACGCTGACGAAGACGACCTGCGCTATCGGCTGGAGTGGCCCGTACGAGAAGTGCTGGGCGACGTCGCTCATGGCAGCTGGCATCCGGCCCTGGGAGCACGTCCCACCTCCGATGAAGAGGCCGTGGAGGTGGCCCAAGCGGTACTCGCGCGAGCGCCGCGACTGGTTCCCGTCTACGCGCACCGCTTCGTACCCGCAGGTCTCGACACTCCGGGACACCCGGTCTTGTCGGTGTGGGGAACCGACATCATCTCCTACGGCCACGACCTGGCCGACTACATCGACCGCGAGTTCGGCGAGGTCGACGAGGACGCGCCCTGGGCTCCGCAGGCGTCCGTGCCGTTCTGGAAGGACTTCCTCGGCTGAGACGCCCCCGGCTGATGCCGGTGTCGTCCGGGCCCATCAGCACGCCGCCGGGCCCGTCAGAAGGGCCCCGGCCGGCGAGCCGGACGACCATGCCCTCGGACGCTCCCGCGGCGGTCTGACCACGAAGATCCACCTCGCCGCGGACAGCCGCCGCCGACCGCCGGCGTTCGTCCTCACGCCCGGGCAGGCCGGTGACGCGCCCGCGTCTCCCGAGGTCATGGCCCAGCTACGGGTGCCGCGGCGTGAACGGCGCTCCGGCGCGGCGGGTACCGTCGTTTCGCCCCAGGCCGCCGGTGGTGTTCCGGGTGAGCAGACCGTGCCAGGGCCGGAGGGCGCGCCCCTGGACGGCGACAGGCAGGCCGGCCTGCCCGACGTCCCCGTTCCGCCGGTCGTGCTGTTCCCCGGGCCTGTGGGGACGGACCCACCAGGCGCCACGGCGGATACTCGAACACCGACCCCGGCGACCGTCTGCACATGCACGCCAGGTCGAGCCTCCCTACGATGAAGGCAGAGGTCTCGCTGTTCTGTCTGGCTCGTAGAGAGCGAGGGAACATGGCTGCCGAGGACGCCGCGCCCCCTGGGCGCCCCGTGGGCCTCAAGTCCGACGCGATCGGTTTCGTCGATGCGCTCGTCATCGGGCTCAACTCCACCTCACCCGCCTACTCGCTCGCCGCCGTCATCGGCCCGATCGTCGCCCTGGTCGGCATCTACGCGCCGGGCGTGATGGTCGCGTCCTTCGTACCGATGCTGCTGATCGCCTCGGCGTTCTACTACCTCAACAAGGTCGACCAGGACTGCGGCACGACCTTCTCCTGGGTCACCCGTGCCATGGGCCCCTGGGCCGGCTGGCTGGGCGGATGGGCCATCGCGATGACCGGAGTCCTGGTCGTCGGCTCGCTCGCCGACGTGGCGGTGAGCTTCGCCCTGCTCGCCTTCGGCCTCGACAGCTGGGTGGACAACACCTTCGTACGCCAACTGCTCACCGTGCTGCTCATCGTGGTGATGACGGCCGTGTGCGTCATCGGCACCGAACTGTCGGCCAAGGTCCAGAACGTCCTCATCCTGGCGCAGGTCGCCTGCCTGCTGATCTTCGTGGCCGTCGCGCTCTACGCCGTCTACGACGGCACGAGCAAATACCCGGCGGCCGAACCCGAACTCAGCTGGCTCAACCCGTTCGGCGCAGGCAGTACAGCACTCACCGGTGGACTGCTCCTCGGCGTCTTCATCTACTGGGGCTGGGAATCGGCCGTCAACCTCACCGAAGAGGTCAAGGACTCCGCGAGCGCACCCGGCAAGGCGGGGCTCTGGTCCACCGTCGTCCTCCTCGTGACCTACGTGTCCGTCGGATTCGCGGTCGTGGCCTACGCCGGCCCGGCGTTCCTGTCGGAGAACGCCGGCGAGGAGGAGTTCCTCTTCGCCCAGCTCGCCGGGGACGTCCTGGGCGGCTGGGACTGGATCCTGCTGCTCGCCGTCTCCACCTCCGCCCTCGCCTCCACCCAGACCACCATCATCCCGGCCTCGCGCACCGCGCTGTCCATGGCACGCCGCCGGGCACTCCCCGCGCACTACAGCCACATCAGCCCGCGCTTCCGCACCCCCGACATCAGCACGTGGTGGGTCGCCGGCATCGCCATCACCTGGTACATCGCCGTCAGCCAGATCAGCGAGAACGCCCTCCTCGACTCACTCACCGCACTGTCCCTGCTGATCTCCTTCTACTACGCGCTCACCGGCCTGGCCTGCGCGGTCTACTACCGTCGCCACCTCCTCGAGAGCGCCCACAACTTCCTGCTGATCGGGCTCGGACCCCTGATCGGTGCCGGACTGCTGGCCTGGCTCCTGGTGCGGTCGGTCTCCGACATGGCCGACCCGGAGAATTCCTACAGCGGCACGTCGTGGTTCGGGCTCGGCCCACCGCTCGTCATCGGCATGGGCATCGCCCTCGCCGGCGTGCTCATCATGCTCGTATGGCGCCTGCGGTCCCCCACGTTCTGGCGCGAGCGCCCGAGCGTGGTCGACCCCGACCTCGTCCACGGCCGCGGCCGCGGCAAGGAGTCCTGAGATGTCGGTCGTCCTGGGCTACGACGAATCCCCCGGAGCCGCCCGGGCGCTGCGCATCGCGGTGGAGGTGGCCGCCGCCTTCGGCGAGCGACTCGTCCTGGTCTACGGAGCCGCGGTACCCGGCCCGACGGGCGAGGAGTACCGGTCCCACCAGGAGGCCATCCGCCAGGCCGGCCGCGCCGGCCTGGAGCACGCGGTCGCCGAGGCCGACCGGGCAGGCGTACCGACCGTCGTGGAGGTGATCGACGAGAAGCCCGCCCAGGCTCTGATCGAAGCGGCCCACCGCCACACCGCACGCGTCATCGTGGTCGGCAGTTGGGGCGAGAGCCCGATACGCGGCGCCCTCCTCGGCTCGACCCCCCACAAACTCCTGCACATGTCCACCGTCCCCGTACTCTGCGTTCCCCCGGAGGAATGACCACACCAGCCCGCGACGGCTGCCCCCGCCAAGCCATCACCGCGGCCCCCGGCCCGCGCACCTTGCCGCCGACGAACCCGACGGACGCCTGCCGGACATCGCCCCGCCGGCCCGCTGCTGCGCGAGAAGGACGGCAGGATCGAACTCGTCGGCATCAACAGCAGGTCCTGGGAGGGTCAGTGTCGTGCACGAGGCTGCCGGGTAGCGGGTAGCGGGTAGCGGGGCGCGGTCGACTGTGTCAGCGCATGCGACAAGTCGGGTGACGTCGGCGATCACCTTCGGGATACTGGTCGCCCATGGATGAGGTCGAAGTCGTCGCCGCCCATTCCGAGCGCGCGACCCTGCGCGTCGGCGACGTGTTCCTGAAGGTGGACGCCGACCAGGCGCGCATCGACGCCGAGGTCGAGGCGATGTCCCTCGCACCGGTCCCGACCCCGGAGGTCCTGTGGCGCAAGCCGCCCGTGCTCGCGCTCGCCGCGCTCCGGGGGACGACGCTTGGGCGCCTCGGCGGGCCGTCGACCGGTTCGTCGGCGGCGTGGGCCGCGGCGGGCGCCGCCATCCGGAAGCTGCACGACGCGCCGCTGCCGCCCCGGCCGGGCCGGGCCGGCCGGAGCATCACCGCTCTGGCGGCGGAACTCGACGACGAGTGCGCGTTGCTCGTGGCGAACGGCCTCCTGCCCGCTGACCTGGTCACCCGTAACCGCCGAGTCGCCGAGGCCGCGCTCCGGCCGTGGACTCCTGCGTTCACGCACGGCGACCTGCAGATCGCGCACGTCTTCGTCGACGGCGACGAGGTGACGGGCATCATCGACTGGTCCGAGGCGGGCCAGGGCGATGCTCTGTACGACCTCGCCACCTTCACGCTCGGACACGAGGAGCACCTCGGCGACGTCCTCGCGGGCTATGGCGCCGACGTCGACCTCGACGTGATCCACGCGTGGTGGTCGCTGCGGAGCCTGCTGGCAGTTCGCTGGCTGATCGAGCACGGCTTCGACCCGTTCGCGCCAGGTTGCGAGGTCGACGTGTTGAGATCCCGGGTGTGAGACGGCGGGGGAGAAGTCCGGAGCGTCTGCTTCGCGGAGACGCGCAAGGAGAGTCTCGCGCAGTCGCAGCCAGACGTCGCCGGCTTCGGTTCACTTCGTCAGCCGGTGCCGGCAGGTCGTGTCCGATCCGAAGCCCAGTTCCCGCGGGAGGTGTTCCCGGGCGATCCCGGTGTGCAGCACGAACAGGATGCCCTGGAACACCAGCCGGTCCGGATGCCGCTTCCGCCCCGGACGACGAGCCCGTCGCTCCCCCTCGGCAGGAGCGGCTCGATCAGTTCCCCGTGCTCAGCGGGCAAGTCGCTGTTCTGGAGCCTGCGTTCGCTCGCCCTGCCACTGCAACACGGACAGACCCGTTGGCCTGCCACGAGCTCCGACAGCCAGACGAACAGCCACACGAACAGGCGACACCGAAACGGACATCAGCTCACGTACCGTCCTCTCGGAAGACGGAGGCGCTTCCCACACGGTGAGGTGCGAGAAGCGCCTGTCGGCTACTTGGCGGGCTCTCGAGCGTCCGTGGGCTCGATGCCACGGTTCTTCCGCAGCCACACGGCCACACCCACGATGCCCCCGCCAGTGGCGAGCAGCCAGGCGGAACCTTCGGTGAGCAGGGTGTCGAGGTCGTGTGCCCAGGTGATGTAGATCGCCTGGGCCCCGACAGCCGACGCGACGAGGGAGTTCGTGCGGGAGTGTCTGGCCAGGAGCCAGTCGATCACCCGCCATCCGGGCGCCGCCACGTCGCTGAGGCGGTAGTGGAGCGCCGCGATGACGAAGCCGATCGAGTAGCGCACGCGCAGAGCCGGCGAGACGACGATGCCGTCCTCGGGTGCCCCTTCGAGCTGGTCACGCCACTGGAGTCGCGACTCTTCACGGCGCCGACCCGCGAGGGAGACAGCCAGCGAAGTGAGACCGGAGCTCAGCTTGAGCGGGGCCAGAACCCTCCCCCACTTCCGCGTGCGGGCCCTGAGCGTGGGGGGCGGTGGCGTGGACGTGGAGTGGGTGATCCTGTAGGCCGTCAGGGCGTCCAACGCGGCACGCAGCTGCTGGTGGACCTCGGCATCCCGCTCGTACAGCTCTTGCAGCTCGGCTCGTACTTCCGAACCGAGGTCCGCGCGGTTCAGCACTGCGGACCGGCTGGTGCCGGGGGCCGCGTCGGCCAGTGCCGCGATCTGGGCCGCCAGGACACGCCTCATCGCCGACAGGGCCGCGACTCGGCGCATCAGAAGCTGATGCTCCTCCGTCGGAACGGGACCCGTGGAGATCGACGCACCCATGGCAAGGGTGAGAATCATCCCGCTCACCGTGAGGGCGAGGCCTGCCAGGAGCTCCCTGTGCAGGAGGGCGACGAATGCCGTGACTATCGTGGCCAGGAGCGCCGTGACCGCGGGGATCGAGAACCGTTCCTCCTTCCTCCCGCCGACGATGAACGGACGAAGCTTTACCAGGACCCGATTCCAGAACGTCACGCCATCCCTCCAGTGAACCGGAGGGCGCCACGTCGGCGGGCACTGCGGGCCGCGATGGACGCGCCGGCTTCGGCGCGGCCCGCGCCGGTGAGGGTGTAGTACATGCGCGGGGGGCGGCCCGGGTGGGGCTCTTCCTCGACGCGGGTGGTGACCCAGCCGAGGGTCTTGAGTCGGTCGAGGATCGGGTAGACAGTGCCCGGGCCAAGGTCGGCCTCGTGACAGATGCTCAGCCCCCACGGGGGGTTGTCGTCAGTCGAGGCGATCAGGATGTCGAGCACCGCGAGGGTCGGCTTCGTCAGCCGGATTGCGGTCATGCCTCCAGTGGAGCATGTATCGAGTACGACACACATCGATTCCTTTGGTGGCACGTCTGTTCGGGAGCGGGGAGCCCAAGAGTCCTCGTATCCCGACCTCCTGATCCTTCGTCACTCGTTACCGGGCGGCGGAGGTCGCGCGTTCGGCCAGGGACGAGATGCTCCGGTCGGCTGCGGCCCAGACCTCCGGATCGTCGGCTCAGTAGGGCCTGTCTGACAGTTCCCGTCGGATCGGCGAGCGCTGGCCGAGCCGGCAATCCGGAGGCGCGCCGACCACCTGGCGGGTAATCGTCGGGCAGGACCTACGAGCGGCGGGCCAAGAGATGGGCGTCGAGGAAGCCCCGTTCGGAGGCCGGATCGTGGAGCAGCCGGGCGAAGGGAACGAGCCCGGCATCGGCCAGCAGTTCGGCGAGGTGGTCCGCCGGCCAGCTGTAGGCAGGTGCCACCTTGTGGTCGAACCGGACCGGCTCCGGTCCGTCGGTCCCGAAGAAGGAGACCAGGAGCAGGCCACCCGGCGCCAGGACGCGTACCTGCTCGGCGAGCAGCCCCGGCAGTTCCCCCGGAGGAGTGTGGATCATCGAGTAGTGGGCCAGTACGCCGCCGAGCGCGCCGTCCTCGATCGGCAGGGACTCCATCCGCGCCTCCTGGAAGCACAGCGCCGGATGGGCCCGCCGGGCGTGGTCGACCATGCCGGGGGAAAGGTCGAGTCCGAAGGCGTCCAGGCCCAGTTCGTGCAGCATGGCCGTCAGATGTCCGGGCCCGCACCCGACGTCCGCAGCCCGCGGGTTGCCCGTGGCGCGGACGAGTTCGGCGAAGGTGCCGATCATGGCCCGGGCGAACGGCTGTGTCTCCAGCCGGTTTGCGAACAGGGATGCGTACAGCTCGACGACTCCGTCGTAGGCCGCTCTGGTCTCGTCCTGATGGTGTGCCACGGGCAGGACTCTATAGCCGGTCTGATCATTGGTCTTGTGGCAGGGCGAGGTGAGGTGGCGGACGTGGTGGGGGAGCGGATGGAGCCCCTGTTGCCGCAGGCGGACGGGCGTGGCCGTCCATGGAGTGATCATCGGCAGATGGTCAAGGGCGTGCTGTGGCGGCTGCGGCCCGGGGCTCCTTGGCGCGACTTGCCCGAGCGGTACGGGCCGGGGCGGACCGTCTACGAGCGGTTCGCCCGCTGGGAGACGGACGGCACATAGGACACGGTCTTAAGCGGTGTCGGCCGTGGATGTGATGATCTCCCAAGCGGGCGTGAACACGCCGGAATCTCGACTCGGGGATGGCTCGGATGGACACGTGGCAAGAAGTTTCGGCGTCGGTCGAGAAGCGTCTGGCGGTCGTGTCATCCGGTGAACGCAGGGTGTTCGCTGCCGGCGTCGCGGAACGGCTCATGGGCCGGCATGAAGCATTGCCGGCCGAGGAGCAGGTGCCGTTCACGTTGAGCCTGCGACCCCTGCTGAACTCCGTGTGGGAAGGCGTACTTGGTGACACCGCCGCCTTCACGGCGGTGAAACGTGGTGTCGCCGAGTACATGCTCAGCGACTACTGCCACAACGACGGCCAGGACGGTCCCGACGACGCGGACGAGCACGCTGCGGCAGCAACGCTGTATGCCGCGCATGCGTATCTGTTCGGCTGCGACGACTTCGCGGTCTGGGCCAGCCGACGGGCCGTGGATGCGATCGACCAGCACCTGGAGCATCTCGCCGAGCAGGACGGGGACCTGCCCGAACCCGACGCGGCACTCGTCGCCGAGCTTCAGCGTCAGCAGCGGGACCTCGACCTCATCGCGGACTACTCAAAGGACCTCCGCCACTCCGGTACGGGGCTGCCTGTCGACACCTCGATTCGGCTCCGGGTGGAGCTTCGGACTCCTCTCTCCCGCCAGGACTGACCATCCGGGACGTTTCAGAGATCCGCTCACGCGACCCGTACACGCCGGTCTCCTGACACGACCGTGATCAAAAAGCGCAGAGTGTGAGCGGCCGAACGGTCCAAAGAACTCGTCGAGCCTTTTCCGGCCTTGCTTGGGAGCGTGGCAGCCAGGCCGGCGACAGGGTGAAGTGTCCGGTGAACGTGTTTCCGATCAAAGGAGCCATCCGTCTGCGGATACCGCCTGCGGTCGCCCCGCTTCCTCCGCCGGCCCGGCACGTCTCCCGCCCCCGGTGGCCATCAGTCGCCTGGCCCGAGGAGCGCAAGGTCCAGAGTTGGTGGAAGGCGTTCCGCGCACACCAGAAGAAGCGAAAAGCGTCGTGGAATTCGGTGGGGGGCTGTGCGGACGTCGCTCTCTCGCTTGACTCCGTCTCCTTCGGAAACGGCTCCAGTTCCGAGATTGCGTGTTCATGCCACCTACGGATGTGGCGAGTGCCATCGTCGCCGCCCTCGCCTCGGGCGCGGCATCCGGTGCCGGCACCGCTGCCCTCACCCGCCTCGCAGAGCTCGTGCGCAGTCGCCTCGGTCGCTCCGATGAGGGGCGCGGGGCGCTCGGCCTGTGGGACGCGGAACCCGGATCGGAGCGGGCGGCGGAGGCGGT
The DNA here is from genome assembly GCF_042794995.1 of Streptomyces sp. NPDC056503. Taxonomy (NCBI): domain Bacteria; kingdom Bacillati; phylum Actinomycetota; class Actinomycetes; order Kitasatosporales; family Streptomycetaceae; genus Streptomyces; species Streptomyces sp. NPDC056503. The sequence continues at coordinate 21,310 of NZ_JBHTST010000024.1, read as the reverse complement.
ACGGGCGCGCCTGACCGTGGAGCTGGAGGGGGATCCCGGTCTCGCCGAGCAGGTGCGGGCCGCGCTGCTGCCCGGGCCTCCACCGGTTGCGACGCACCCGCCGACGATCACCCAGCGTGTCCACGTCGGTGGCAATGCCAACCACGCCACCATCAACGTGGGGCCGCTGCACCTGAAGAAGACCACGGGAGTGGTGGTCACCCTCGCTGTCATCGGCGTGGTGCTGGCCCTGCTGGTCGCCCTGGGCCTCCGCAGTGTGGTGCGGCTGCTGGGCGACGACGGAGGTGAGCGCAAGGTGGCTCCCCTCTCCGAGTTGGCCACCGTCAAGAGCGTCCTTCCCGACAGCGACGGCCTGCCGGCCGAGTTCAGGAGCCAGGGCGATCCGGTGGTGACCACAGGGGAACGGGGCTGTCAGTCCGAATGCGAGGGGCTTCTGTTCACCGCCAAGACGACCATGGGGCGCGAGGGACCGCAGAAGACGGCCGTGCTCTACGTTGCGACCTACGACAGCGCCCCGCACGCCGCCCGGGAGTTCGAGCAGATTCGTAGGGATTTGACGGAGTCATCAGAGAAGACCCTCATGTCGTTCCCGCCCATGGGCGACACCAGTACCGCCTACCGGTTCACCCCCGGCAAGATCATGCTCAACGAGGACGACGAATCCATCGAGGAGGCCGAAGCAGGGGCTCTTGTCGGAACGGTCGTCGTCTTCGTCCGCTACACCACCGCGGTAGGCGACCTGGAGCCGTCGCTCACCGCGCTCGGACGGATGATGGCGGACCGGGCGCAGCAAGCGCAGAACGGGAGCACCCCTTCTGCCACTGCGTCCTTCTGATCCCCGCGAGGGTGTCGGTGCTCCCCGGCCGGCCCTCCAGAGGGCCCCAGCCCTGACCGCCCTCAGCGGCCTCACTCGGTCTTTGACCTGTGCGGCGGGGCTGCGGGGCGGCGGACCTCTTGGTCCGGGACGTAGTCCGGGGTGGCAGGGTCTCGGTGCACCGGCCGGGCGGGCGGCCTTGGGGCGGAGGCAAGTCTGGGCATGATCATCCCCACCGAGCCGGAACGGTTCACTCCGGGGACGTCGGGACGTCGGGGCCGACGTCGGCGGCCGGCCAGATGACCATCGCGGTGCGCTCATGGACTCCGGCGCCGAGGGCGAGCTCGTCGAGATCCGCTGCGAGCAGCTGCCCACCCACACCGGCCCCCTCGCCCGGACTCGCCGGGCCCGCATCCGCCCCGTCGGCCAGAGCGTCCCCCGGTCGTCGCGCCGGGCAGCAGCGCAACGCAACCGCCCGTCCGGCCTTCGCGGTTATAGTTCCAGGCAGCGTCGCGTGCCGGTGGCGGATGATCGTCAGGCATGGAGGCGTCGTATCGAAAGGTGGCTTCGGCCATTCCCACCTCAATTTCACAGAAGATCACGCTCTACCCCGCTGAGGACCGGTTCTCCGGCCCCCGACCCGCTGTCCTCGTCCTGCCCGGTGGCGGCTTTCGGGAACTTCCACCGCACGAGGGCGAAGGCTACGCGCGCTGGCTGTCCGGTCTCGGAATCCACGCTTTCGTCCTGTCCTACCGGCTGCTGCCGGACCGGTTCCCGGCCCCGCTCGAAGACGCCCGGGCCGGGTTGGACCACATCCGCAACGGCGACCACGGCCTCGACGTCGGCCGGGTCGGTGTCATCGGATCAAGCGCGGGCGGCCAACTCGCCGGCCTGCTCATGACCGGCCAGGTCCTGTCCATCGAGGAAGGCGTCACCGACCCGCCCCGACCGGACTTCGCGATCCTGGCCTACGCGCTGGCCGACCTCGACCTGCTGCCGCCGCCGGTGGTCGAGAACCTGCTCGGTGACCTGCTGCCCATCAAGGACGAGCTGTCCCCGGCCCGGCATGTGGACGCGTCGGTGTGCCCGACTTTCGTATGGGCCACCGCTCAGGACCCGCCGGGCCTGCCCAACGCCCTGGAGTGGACCCGGGCGCTGGCGGCAGCCGCGGTACCGGTGGAGTTGCACGTCTACCCGGGCGGCAGCCACGGAATCGGCCTCGCCGACGGCGTGGAATACGGCGGCGAGCCGCATAGGTGTATTGCGCGCGAGCCGCACACCGCGTCCTGGACGACCGCGTGCGCGGCCTGGCTGCGACGGGAGGGCGTTCTTGCCGACTGACCGCGTCACCGCCTGGGGCAGGGAACTACAGCGGGTGCACGGCAAGCTGCGCAATGCGCTGGCGTTGGCGCGGGCGGGACTGGACGGCGGCGACCCCGCCGGCGCCGCCACCGACCTGCTGTTGTTCTGCCACGGGTTCTGCGCTGCCCTGTCCGGTCACCATCGCGCCGAGGACGGTTCGCTGTTCCCGGAACTGGTACGGGCCCGACCCGACCTGGCGCCGGTGATCGCGAAGCTGACCCAGGACCACAACATGATCGAGTACCTCATCGGCGGATTGCAGAAGGCGGTGGCCGGCTCGACCGACCCGGAGGTGGCACACCACCACCTGGACGGGATCGAGGCGGTCATGGAGACGCACTTCAAGTACGAGGAGAAGCAGCTGGGAGCGGTGCTGGACGGCATGGACGCCGACTTCGACCGCACCGAGATCTTCGGCCCGATCAACTGAGCCGTGTCCCGTTCGCGCCGCCCGCCGACGGCGCGAACGGGAACCCACCCGGGTCCGAGCGGAGCCACCACACGGCCTCGCCCGGGTTCTGAACCACGACCGCCGAGGTTTCGGTGAAGCGGTGAGACGGACCCGTGTCACGAACCTGTACGGGCCGCGGCCGAGCTCCGAGCTCGACGAGCGCGCCGCGTCTTCCTCGACTACGGCTCGACGACCACCGCGTGCCCGTCGAAGCGCCGCAACGTCATCGCCGCGCGCACGTCCTCGGCCACACCCGTGCCGGCCGCGAAGGCGGCGCTCTCCTCACCCGTGACCAGAACGGCCCGGCGGGGCAGGGTCCGCTCCGCTGTACGCCGTTCACCGGGCAGCATCCGTTCGTTGCGGGCGGCCCAACCCGGCACACCGGCCACCGCTCGTGCCCTGCGCGGTGAACGCGCCGTGCTCGGCGATCTCGCGGGGGTGGAACTCCCGGGCGAAGGCGAGCGCCGCGGTGGTCTTGCCCACCCTGAGGAAGGCGTCGAGGGCGACGGCGACGGCACCTTCGGCCTTGTCGCCGTCCTGTTGATTGCTGCCGACAATGTTCCACAGGCCCTCGTGCACCGCAGCAAGCCCGGGAGTACGAAGCGGCAGGTGCGCTCGACCGCATCCATACGGGGGTCTGTTGGAGTGGTACGTGGAACGGACATGGCACTGCTGGACTGATGATGGAGAGAGTGAGATGGACATCGTGTATGCCGCGCAGACGGGTTCCCTCGGCGGGTTCCTCGACGCGTACGACCCTTCGCAGGCGAATGCCGAGGTCAAGGGTCGCAGCGTTCTGATGGGCGCGTTGACGAACGTGGATCCGAGTGCGCGCGGTGCGATCGCGACTCGCCTGCTCGACGACGGCGCCGACGCGACGACGACCCATGATGGCGTGAACGTGTTGCACGCACTGCTCGGCAGCGCTCGGCTCGCTCCGGAGCTTGAGGCGCCGCTGCTGCGGCGGTTGCTCGACGGCGGCGCGGATGTCAACGCCGTGGCGAAGGACTACGGCACGCCGTTGCAGCTGCTCATGAGCCAGTTCGTGTACACCGACGAGGCGCTCGCGCCGTTCTACGACGTGCTGTTCACACGAGGTGATCTTGACCTGCTGATGACCGGCGCCTTCGGGAAGTCGGCGTACGTCATGGCGGTGAAGGGCAAGCGCCGGCAGGGGCTCAGGGCACGCATGGAGCAGTACTTGAGCATCCGGGGCATCGAGATTCCCGAGGTGGTCTGAGGGAGCGGATATCCGTCTCGTCATGGACGGTTTCCGGGCTTGAGGACTGCGTTCTCGCTGGTCAGGCATAGGGGCGGCGGTCTCGTGGCAGCGATGTCGTGTCGTGTCGTCGCTTGGGTGGGGGTCGAGGATGCAGTCGGTCGTGGGACTGCTGGAACAGCGTGAGCTCGCCGCTCGCCGCTCGCCGTCGTGTCGACGATCTGTGGGAGGAGGCCGACCACCTCCAGAAACAGTGGTGCCGGTGTGGCGCGCGGGACCGGCCTGGTCGGCGCTGTCGGTGGACTACCAGCGCATCCTGCAGGCCTCAGCGACCGTAACCGACTCGGTCAAGGAGCTTTGACGTGCCAGGAGATGGCCGCCTGCTTCGGCCTGGACCCCGTACCGGGAAAGCTCGAAGTCGCGCGCGAGACGGCGACTTCGCATCAGGTGGGCGAAGAACCGCTCGACGATCCACCGCTTGGGCAGCACGACGAAGCCGCGCATGTCGTCGCTGCGTTTGACGATGGCGAGGACGGGGGTGAGGGCCGCGAGGCAGTACCCGACGAGGCTGCCGGGGTATCCGCCGTCGGCCCAGACCAGGGACAACGGGTGGTGCGCGACAGCGACATGGGTGAGCAGGACCTGGGCCGCGGCGCGGTCGCCCACATCCGCTGCGGCGACCATCACCGCGAGCAGCAGGCCAAGGGTGTCGACCACGACGTGCCGCTTGCGCTCGTTGATCAGCTTGCCGCCGTCGAAGCCGCAGCTGCCAGAGCCGACGCCCCCGTCCGCTTTGACCGACTGCGAGTCGATCACGCCCGCGCCCAGCTCCGAGTCCCGCCCGCCACTTCGTGCCGTTGCCGACCAGGTAGCGGATCGCGTCCGGCATCGAGCGGTGGCAAGCGGTGGCAATAAGAGGTCATCTCATTTGGTGACTACGTGCGGGGAGCCCGCGACAAGTTGAGCCATCTCGTACAGGTGGTGCCAGTACTCAGGGGCGTCCGCTTCGCCGAGTACAGGTATGACCTGGTCTAGGCGGGCGATGCAGCGAAGCAGAATGCTTCGCCCCCGCGCTTCGAGCTCGCCGCCGTTCTTGATCCACGTGAAAACGCAGCCTGCGGTGTCCGAGTCCAGCATCACCACGTCGAAGCCGGCCCGGTCCGCGCCGGCCAATCCGGAAGGAAACGGCCATTCCATGAACTCTTGGTACAGGCGTGATACGGCCTCAAGCGCAGTCTCTTCGCTCACGCGGACCATCATGGCGCAGCTCTCACAACGCCTGGAGTCGTCTTGAGCCTGCGGTAGCAGATGAGGGTGCAGGCGATGCTGGTGAAGGCGAGGAAGTGGTCGGCTTTGCGTTCGTGGCGTCGGTGGAGTCGTCGGCAGCCGGCGAGCCAGGCCATGGTGCGTTCGATGGTCCAGCGATGACAGCCCAGCCTCTGCGAGGACTCGACACCTTTGCGGGCGATGCGGTGGGTGATGCCACGCTGGCGTAACCATCGCCGCAGGTGGGAGTAGTCGTAGCCCTTGTCGCCGTGAAGCTTGCCCGGCTTGCGCCGCCGGGGCCCGCGGCGGGACCGGATCGGGGGTATGCCCTTCACCAGCGGGATCAGAGCCTGGCTGTCGTGAAGGTTCGCCGCCGAGACTCCTGCAGGGATGGGCAAACCGGTCCGCTCAGTGATCAAGTGAATCTTCGAGCCGTACTTGCCCCGGTCCACAGGATTCGGACCTGTCAGGTCCCCCTTTTCAAAGCCCGCATGTTCACCGAGTCGATCGCGCAGCGGGACCAGTCCAGCTCGCCTCGGGACCCGAGTTCGTCGAGGACCAGGCGGTAGAGCTTGGCCCACACCCGGGCCTTCGTCCACTCGGAGAAGCGCCGGTGAGCCGTCGCTCCCGACGGCCCGAACGGCGCAGACCGCAACTGCTGCCACGTGCAGCCCGACGTGGCCACGAACACGATCGCGGCCAGTGCCTCTCGGTCACCATGCCGACGCCGGCCACCACCCTGAGGCCGCGAAGGAGCCTCCGGCACCACCCGCTGGAACAGCTCCCACAACTCGTCCGCACCAGCCGCTCAACAATCCCCACCACAGACCGCAGCCTACCGAGCCAATTGAGATGACGTCTAAGCCTCCGGTTGCCCGCTCCCGCCCCCGCCCCCGCAGCCAGCCAGCCAGCCAGCCAGTCAGCCGGCACCGGCAGCAGTGGCCGGACCGCCGCCCACTCGGCGTCCGACTTGCCGGTGGGATGCCGACGCTCGCGCGCCCCGTGGTCCCTGGCGTTCCCGAACCTGTGAGCCAGACAGTCACACGCGGGAGTGGCTGAAGTGGACCCCTTCCCGCGTTTCCGTAGAAATGCGACAACAGGGCCTCCTGGAGCGCACGTTGGCTTCGGTACCCTTCGAGCTGCCAAGAGGCCCTGCTCTCATGCACGACAGCCGTCGCAGTCACCCGATCGACCGACTTCTCGACGAGACCGGGACGACGGCAGTCGCGTCGCTTCTCGTGATCGCGGGGACGGACGAATTCGCCCTGCCATCCAGGTGGACGGTCGGCTTGGTGACGCCCCGAGGCCGCCTCGCGGGTTTGGGCCCGGTGCCGCGACTGACGAACCTGGCGAGGAGTCGTGTCCTACCGGATCGAGGCGCGGCCAACCACCCCCGCTACGTCCTACTTCTCCTCCGGCTCCCAGGCGCGGAGCAGGTCGAGCAGCCCTGCGTCTCCGTCAACGTGCAAGGAGTCGGCCTGGATCCGGTCGTACAGGTAGAGGACCAGCTCACTGGCCGTGCCGTGGACGGAGGCGCCGGCTGCGTCCGAGTCTTCGCCGGTCGCGGTGGTGGGCGCGGGGATGCGGGTGATGCGTGCGCCGTCGCCGTCGACGGCGAGGCGCCAGGAGCGGCCCTCGGCGGCGTGGAAGTCGAAGGCCGTGGGCGTGTGCGGCCAGGCACTCGGCGTTGCGCAGACGGTGAACAGGAACTCCTCCACACCGTCGAGTGCCAGTTCGACCGGCAGCGGCTGCGGGGAGCCCCCGGCGAGCTGGGCGTCGTAGGTGTGCACCGCGGTCTCCTGGACCCGGTGCCGGGCGGTGCCGCCGGCGGTCTGCGGCGACTGCGACGCGGGCCACCACGTCCAGCAACCGCTCTCCGGTCCCGCCGCGCGCAGGGCGCCCAGCAGAAGCTGTGTCGACGCGTCCAGCCAGGCCAGCAGGGCCTCACGCTCCTGCGGCACTTCCAGCGCGGCGCGCGCGGCGACGGCCTCGGCCGGGGGAGCGTCGGCAGACCCCGCGCCGACGATGGCGGCCCAGAAACGGTCTCCCCCACCCAGATGCTTCACCAGATCGAACAGCGTCCACCCGGGGCAGGTCGGCACCTGCGCGTCGAGACCGGGCGCGGCGGCGACCACGGCGCGGAAGGCGGCCGACCGTTCATCGATGAGTCGCAACAGGTCAGGGAACTCAAGATTCTTTTCCACGCCGGGTGTCTATCACCGTGCTCCGGTGATCGGACAGCGATTTTCACAGTCGCCGCCGGTTGGCCCTTGCGGACGTCCTCGCCTCCCACCGCCCAGGTGGCAAGCTGCGCACTGCTGCGAGGACGCTGGTGGTGGCGGTACGCCAGGCGTCGTGCCTGTGGGCGCTCTGGCCTCGCCGTGCGGCCGGGCACCTCGGCGACGTGACGTCCACCCGGTGCGCGCGGTCATGCTGCCGCTCGATGTGATGGACGTGGAGGTCACGAGGGCGGGGGAGGACCGGTCGGGTCGGGAGTTCAGGTGACTCCCGTTCGACCAGCACTCCTCAAGTCCGGAACGACAACAGCCACTCCCATGCGAGAACGAGCACCCAAGGGGTTGAAGGTATCCCCGTCGCCTGGCAGGTGCCGACAGACGCCAGGGCAAGGGGCCCTGAGTATTCGTCTATGGGGAGTAGGTTCATGATCCACATCGCGCTTGGCCGGATGCGCTACGTCGAACCGCAGGAGGAGCAGCTGGGGCGCGATCACGTCGGCTGGGACGAGAACATGGGCGACGAAGCCCTCTTTCGCCGGGTCCGGTGCATACCGGCGTTCGACGACCTCTGACCTCCGACCTCCGACCGCGCGACGCGCCTTCGCCGACTCGCTCGTACGCTCACCGACCGGTTCGGCCTCGGCGCTCACCGGCATGGCGCTGTCGGGGCCGAGTGGTCCACATCCGCACGCGCCTGGACCTTCGTGCGGACCGACGGGCCGACCGTCGCACAGGTGCGGGCCGCCTGCCTGGAAACAGAGCCGACGGCGAGCGAGGGCCTTCGGTACGCGCGGACGCTCTCGCCGGACACCACCGCACTCGGTGCCGTCCTCCTGACGGTCTACCCCGCCACCGGCACGAGCCGCCGCCCCCTGCTGCGTCGCCTACGTCCGTGACCTGCTGCCCGCCTGGACGCAGGATCACCTGTGGTTGACCCTGCGGCCCGTCCTCCGCCCCCCAAAGCATCGAGGGGTTCGTCGTGCTGCCCCGCCGCTGGAAGGCCGAACGGTCGAACGGTCGATCGACTGGATCATGAACGCCCGCCGCGACTGCCGGGACTGCGAGCGTCTGCCCGAGCGCTCCGAAGCCCACCTGAACGGGGCCTTCATCACCCTCGTGACCCGACGCCTGGCCCGGAAAGGCCCCCGCGCCGACAGCTCGACGGAGAAGAACCGGCCCGTCGGCTGGTTACTCCTCAGTCGACAGCCTCATCAGCAGGCGTCCCGCCCTCCAGCGAGAGCCCTGAGCAGACCACTTGAGCATGCGAGGCTCCCCGGCCGGCTCCCCGGCGGCCATCGCGGTCGACCCCTGCTGCCGCTTCCGGCGCATCAGCCATCCGACGAGGGCTGCGGCGACCACACCCCTCGTTGGTTCGATCGCTCTCGCATCCAAGCAGGTGGAAAACGCGGACGGAGCCCTTCACCCGACAGCAGGGCCCTGGGCCTTCAAAGACACCTACCGGGCGGTACAGGAAACCCCCGGCCCCCGAGACGGACTACGGAATTCTTCGGTCCGGCGTGCAACCCTCGGGGCGTTTCGTGAGTCATGCGTGCGTGGCGTGTCGCGCCACGCCCGCACTCCTGGGAAGGAACGTTTCCCTTGCCTCGCACCACCCGTCCGACCCCCACCACCCGTACGCGTCCGCTCGCCACCACCGTGGCCCTCGTCCTCGCCGTGACGGCCGGCGGCGTCTTCGCCATGCCCGCCCTGGCGGCTCCCGCCGTCACGGGGGCGGTGACCGCCGACCTGCCGCAGCAGGAGCCGGTCGGCATGCCGACCGGCGGTGTCCTGCGCGGCGGCGGCCCCTCCGGCTTCCTGACCTTCGACGCCGGGCAGGACCGCTTCTCCTGGACCCGGTACGCGGACGGGGTCACCGTCGAGTTGCCCGAAGGCCAGTACCGGGGCGCTGTCGACAGCGACATCGTCGTGCGCGAGGACGCGCCCCGCGCCCTCTCGCTGTACGACATGGCGACGAGCACCAAGGACGCCGCCGTCCCCGAGCCCACCCTCCTCGGCGTCACGCTCCCCGGCTCCTCGACGAAGCTGCTCAGGTCCGCCGGGAAGACCCTCGTCATGCAGGCCCTGGACGCCTCGGGCAACGCCTCCCTGCACCTGCTCTCCCTCCAGGACGGCAAGGCCGTCGTCCGCGAGGTCGCCGGTCTGCCCGCCGACGCCAGGTTCGTGAGCTACGACCTGAACGAGCCCGGTGTCTTCGCGCTCGCGTACACCGGCACGGTGGACGGGGCGGCCGGGAAGTGGCTCGCCGCCGTCGACCTGGCCACCGGCACGATCACGAGCCGACGCACCCTCCCCGCCGTCTCCGCCAACGTCGCCGCCTCGGCCACCCACCTGGCCTGGGCGGAGCGGAGCGCCGACGGGCAGCTGACCGTCGTGTCGGCCCGCCACGGTGAGACCGCCACGGTCCGGACGCCGATCGGCGCGGGCGACTGGGTCCAGGTCGACCTGATGGGCGACTGGGTCACGTACACCCGCACGGGCGGAGCCGCGGCGACCGAGCCGAACCCCTTCTTCCCGCTCAAGGCCCGCCCGGTCGCGGGCGGCACCCCCGTCACGGTCCTGGAGAGTACTGAGGCCCTGTTCGGCGCCGGGCAGGTCCAGGGCGGCACGGTCGCGCACGGCGAGGGCGTCTACCGGATCGCCCCCGGCGCCGACGGCAAGCCGGTCGCGACGCTCCGCGCGAGCAACGGTCAGGCCACCGTCCTGGATCTGACGGGCCAGGAGGTCCCCGCCGTCCTCGACTTCCGCAAGGAGGTGCCGTGGCCGACCATGACCTGGTACCTCAACCGGGGCAACGCGCTGGTGCAGGTCGAGCTCACCCACAAGGCGAGCGGCAAGCGGTGGACGTCCGGCCCGGACTACGCCTACGGGGACGAGGCCCGCTACACCACGTCCTGGGACGGCGCCTTCGACGACTACACGGCCGCCCGCAACGGCGCCTACACCTGGAAGCTGACCGCCAAACCCCGCAACGGCATCGGCCCCGACCTGGTGCGCACCGGCTCCCTCACCGTCGCGAGCGGCACGGCCCCCCACGACTACTCGGACAGCGGTGCCCCGGACCTGCTGGTCCGCAACGAGGCGGGCCGGCTGCTGTCCTTCGACTTCCGGCAGATCCTCACCCAGTACCTCTCCCCGACGGAGCGGACCGACCACGGCGCTGGCTGGAACATCTACGACCGCGTCGTCGCCACCGGCGACATCGCCGGCTCCCGCTTCGCCGACGTGGTCGGCCGCGACCGCTCCGGCGTCCTCTGGTTCTACCAGGGCACCGGCACGGGCCTCGCCCGCCGCGTCCAGGTCGGCGGCGGCTGGCAGACGTACGACAAGCTCACCGCCGGCAGCGACCTGACCGGCGACGGCCGGGCCGACCTCGTCGCCGCCGACAGGTCCGGCGTGCTGTGGCTGTACGCCTCCACCGGCAGTGCCACCAAGCCCTTCGCCCCCCGCAGGAAGATCGGCGGCGGCTGGCAGACGTACGACCGGATCACCGCGACCGGGAACGTCGCCGGCGGCCGGGGCGGCGACCTCGTCGCCCGCGACCGGGACGGCGTTCTGTGGCTCTACCTCGGCAAGGGCGACGGCACCTTCACCGCCCGCACCCGCATCGGCGGCGGCTGGCAGGAGTACGACGAGATCGTCGGCATCGGCGACGCCGACCGGGACGGCCGCCCCGACCTGCTCGTCGACGGGAAGGCGCTGTACCGGGGCTGGTCCCTCTCCTTCTACAAGGGCACCGGCGACGCCCGCGCCCCGTTCGCGTCCCGGAAGAAGCTGTGGACCGAGAACACCTTCACCGACGAGAACGGCCTGGTCTTCTGACCAGGAGGAAGAGCGGGGGAGTCCGGGGGAAGAGCGGGGGAGCCCGCCGGACCTGACGGACTTCCGGGTTCCCCGGTCCGGCGTACACCTCTCGGGCACCTCGTGAGTCATGCGGGCGTGGCGTGTCACCCTTTCGCGCCACGCCCGTAACTCTCCCGGGAAAGGCTTCCTTCAGTCGCCCCTCCTCGTCCGAGAGGCGCTCTCCCGCTCCACCGCAGACGCTCCGCGCCCCGTCTCCTCACCGAGGCCGTGGCCGTCGCCCTGGCGGCGACCTCCGGTGCCCTGACCGCCCCGGCGGTCGCAGCGACGCCGTCGGCCGTGACGGCCCCGCCGACGTCCGGGCGCCGTGCTGCGCGAGCCCGGCGAGGGCTGGAGCACCGCCCGGCTCGCCGATCGTGCCGCAGTGTCGTGGACCACCCTCATCCGCCGCTTCGGGCAGGCGACCCGAATGCCGGTGGGCACGTTCCTGACCCGGCTGCGGATGATGATCGCCGCGGCCCTGCTCACCCGCGGCGACGCCCCGGTCGGCACGACGGCCGGAGCGGTCGGCTACCGCTCGGACGGTGGCTGGAGCGGTCGCCTATCGCTCGGTCTCCGCCTTCAGCCGCGCCTTCCGCGCGGAGACCGCGACCACACCGGCCAGTTGCACTCGGCGGCACGCACCCGCCGGCAGGAAGTCCCCGCCGGCGAACCGGCCCCGTAGGCCATGGTCGGGGCCCGCGACGGGTCGACCGATCGCACGGCGTTCGGCCGGGACCTGGCTCAGGTGGGTGGCGTCGCGCGTGCGCGGGCGGCCCGGACGGCGGCGGTCAGCGCGTCGATGTCGTAGGCGCCGTGGTGCCTGCGGCCGTTGACGAAGAACGTCGGTGTGCCGGCCACGCCACTGAGGTCGGCGGACTCCACGTCCCCGGCGACCCGGGCGGCCCCGCGCCGGTCCTCCAGGTCACGTTCGAAGCGGTCCGCGTCCAGCCCGATGCGGGTGGCGTAGGCGCGCAGGTCCTCGATGTCCAGCGCGTTCTGGTGGCTGATGAGCAGGTCGTGCATCTGCCAGTAACGACCCTGCAGGGCGGCTGCCTCTGCGGCTTCGGCGGCGAGCCGGGCGTGGACGTGGACGTCGGTCAGCGGAAGGTGGCGCCACACGTACCGTACGTCCCCGGCACCGGCGAGCAGTTCGCGGACGACGTCTTCGGCCTTTCCGCAGTGGGGGCACTGGTAGTCGCCGTACTCGACGACCGTCACCGGCGCGTGCCGGGGCCCCCGGACGTGGTCGCGGTCGGGGTCGACGGGCACGGCGAGGTCGACGAGCGTCTCGGCCTTCCCGTACAGCGCCCGCGCCCGCAGCGGCGGGGGCAGCAGGCCGATCACGGCGGTGACGGCCAGGGAGGCCGGCAGCGAGACGAGTAGCGTGGCGAGGACGCCGATCTTGGCCTCCTCCAGCCGTGCGCCGGTGAACGTGAGCGACGCGATGAGCAGGGACACGGTGAAGGCGACTCCGGACAGCGTGCCGCCCGCGACCGCGGCGCCCCAGCCGACAGGGAGACGGATCCGGCCTCGGGAGGCGAGGGTGATCAGCGTGGCACCGCCGGTGATGCCGAGCGGCTTGCCGACGGCGTAGGCCAGCAGGATGCCCAGGGTGACGGGCGAGGCGAAGGCGTCGGTCAGTCGGTCGCCGCTGAGCTCGATACCGGCGTTGGCCAGCGCGAACAGCGGGACGACGGCATAGCTCGTCCACGGGTGGTACACACGCTGAAGACGCTCGTTCGGCGAGACCGCGGAGGAGAGACCGGCCCGGGCGGTCCGCTCCAGCTCGGGGGTGGGCTGCTCCCGGAAGCGGTGGAAGACCCCGCTGGCGTGCTCCAGCTCGGCGCGCGTGGCCGGCGCGGCGGAGGTCAGCAGGCCGAGCACGAGGCCGACCACGACCGGCTCCACCCCCGATTCGAGCATCGCCACCCAGGCGACAGCGCCCAGGAGCGCGTCCACGACGCCGCGCCGCACCCCGGCCCCGCGCACCAGGACCGGCACAAGCAGGGCGCCTGCCGCGACGAGCAGCGCGGGCGCGGAGACGTCGTCACTGTAGGCGAAGGCGATGACCGCGAGGGAGAGGAAGTCGTCGACCACCGCGATCATCAGAAGGAACACCCGCAGCGCGGGCGGCATGCGGGAGCCAAGCACGGCCAGCAGCCCCAGCGCGAAGGCCGTGTCGGTGGACATCGCCACCCCCCAGCCGCCGCCCGTCCCGTTTCCCGCGTTGAGCGCCAGGAACAGGGCGACGGGCACGGCCATGCCCCCGATCCCGGCGGCCAGCGGCAGCGCCAGCCGTCTGCGCTCGCGCAGCTCGCCCCGGTCGAACTCCCGGCGCGCCTCCAGCCCGACCACGAAGAAGAACAGCGTCATCAGGCCGCTGTTCACCCACGTCCGCAGGTCGAGCGAGATCCCGTACGAGCCGGCCCGGAGGGAGAAGGGCGTCTCCCAGAACGAGGTGTAGGACCCTGGTGCCGTGTTCGCCCAGACGAGCGCGGCGACCGCCGCGGCCAGTAGGACGGCCGTACTCCCGGTCTCGGTCCGCAGGAAGGCGCGCAAGGGCGAGTCGCCGCCGCACGGGGTCTGGGCGGTGTAGTCGCCGGAGCCCGCGGAACCGCGGGGGGCGGTGGTGTCGAGGGGCATCTTCGCTCTCTCGTCGGACAGGCGGTACGGCCGGCGCCCCCTTCCGGCGACGCCATGAGACAAGAAGGGCCTTTCGCCCCTTGATCGAACAATCTACCCAACCGGACATTCATGGCATGGGCGATCGGCATCACGGGCTTTCTCTCCGTCCGGACGACCCCCGCGTACGCCGCCGGGCACAGGCGGAACGGGGCCGCGATCGCCCTGCACGCGCTGACGGACCCGACGAGCTTCCTGGCGGCCGGAGGCGTGGACGAAGCCGTGACACCACAGAGTGGCGGCGTGTGGTCGCCGCTCACCCTCGACAGCGCGATCCTCATGGTCCTCGCCCTCGTGGCCGTCTTCCTCGTCACAGGGCGCGGGCACCTGCTCCCGGTCGCCTGACCGGCCCCCAGGCCGGACGCCGCGGCCACGGGACGGCCTCGCGCATCCACGCTGCCGAGTGGTCCGTTTTCTGTGGTTCTGCCAGGGTGAAAGAACGGTCACCAGGAGGTTTTCATGCTTCTCGACGGCGTGATGCTGCTGTGGTTCCTGCAGGTCGCCATCGCGGTGGTCTTCGTCGCCATCGACATCCAGCGCACCCCCGAAGCGACGGTGATGAAGTGGGGCTTCGTCGTCGTCACCGCCTTCAGCGGACTCTTCGGCGCCCTGCTGTACGTCCTCAGCTGCCGCGAGCCGCTGCCCGGTACGCACGAGCAGTACGTGGCCGCGAAATGGCGCCAGGTCGTCGGCTCGACCATGCACTGCGTGGCCGGTGACGGCATCGGCATCCTCGCCGCCGCGGTGATCACCTATACGCTCGGCGTCCAGCCGTGGGCGGAGCTGACCGTCGAGTACGTCCTCGGCTTCCTCTTCGGCTGGACGGTCTTCCAGGCCCTGTTCATGAAGAGCATGTTCGGCAGCTACCGCACGTCGCTGAAGAAGACGTTCCTCGCCGAGCTGCTGTCCATGAACGCGGTCATGGGCGGCATGACGGCGGTCATGATCCCCTGGATGACCAACACCATGCCCCACCCCAGCCCCATCGGCCCCACCTTCTGGTTCATCATGTCCATCTCCCTGTGCGCCGGCTTCCTCGTCGCTCTCCCGATGAACTGGTGGCTGGTCGACCGAGGCCTCAAGCACGGCATGCTCACCGTCCGCCACGACAAGCCCGTCCCTCTCGCGGCCGGAATCGCCCTCGCCGGCGCCGCCCTCTCCGACGGCCCGCCTACAGCACCGCATCCTGATGGCCACCCCGCCCCGGCCACCGGCCACGCGGCTCACGCCGGTCCCGTCGCGGAGCCTGTGACGCACATGACGCACAAGACGCACACCGCAGCCGAGCAGCCCGCCCCCGCCGGCGGCCACGACCACCACTCCATGGAACCGAAGGTCGGCCGCGGACCGCTCGCCCTCATGACCGCGGTCAGCTTCCTCGTCCTCGCCGCCGGAGTCGTGGTCGCCGGAATCTTCGGCCACCTGACCATGTGAACCGCCTTCGACGCCCCGGCCCCGCAGACAGGAATACCGCTCGCCTCGAATGACGCTTCCTGCCGGGGGAGCGGACGCCGTGGAGCGCGGCCCGGCGTGAGGCGTACGCGAACGACCCGGGCGGCCCCGACACCCTGATCGCCGCCACCGCCGCCTCCCACCGGTCCAAGGCCGACAAGGACCCGGCCGAGTTGCTGCTCTCGAACGCCACCTGCCACTGCACCTACGCCACCACCTGGGTCGGCCCGGAGCCGCGCCGGTGGGCCGTCGGGAGCGGTCGCCGAATCCTTCGTGGAAAGGCTTCGCCACCTCTCCCGGCTCTTCAGCGGGACGTCCGGACCGGTCGGCGTGCGCATGGGCCGAGTGGCGCGGTTCACCGTGGGTCCCCTCCAGATCGTTCGAGAATGGCGGGATGCTGTCGGAAGGGTCCGCCTGCGCCCGTGACCTGCGGCGACGCGCCTCCGCTGGTGGATTTCCGGCCGACCGGCCCGGTTCCATGGGCGGGGAGCCCATCCCATACCATCCGACTCGTCTGGTCAGCCTGTCTATTGACGGACAGTCACTTAATCGCACAGTGGTACGATCTCGGCGCAAGCGGGGCGGGCGGACGAGCGCAGAACGACACCTCCTACTTCAGGGGTGTCCGCGCAGGCGTCCCGACGCGGACGGTTCGCCGGGGCACCCCAATGACGGGAATTCAGTCACTGGCCATTGGCCGCCTGAAGAGAGTCTTATGACGGAATACATGCAGAACCCGATGCTGTGGGCTCTGTTGGTCCTAGTTCTTGCCGCCATCGCCGTTATCGTCCGCCAGCGCAAGGCGGCCAAGGCTTTGAAGCAGCAGATCGACGGGCTTCGGAACCATTACTCCGACCTGGAGAACCACTACACGCAGTCCGTCGAGGCGGCTCAGGAACAGGCCGAGGAAGCGACGAAGACGGTCCTGAAGTCCGCGATGCGGACGCTCCAGGGCCTCGCCGCCGAACAGCAGCTGGTCGTCTCACGGCTGCAGAGCAAGTACGGCGAGTCCTCCATGCTCCAGGACCTGCTCGAGATCGACCACACCAACTCGCAGTTCGGCCGGCGAGCGCAGTCCATCGCCGTGCTGTGCGACGGCTGGCTCGGCCGCCACCGCGACGTGGCGTCCGTGTACGACGTGATCCGCAGCGCCCAGGGCCGGATCCGGCACTTCCGTCGCGTGGAGATCCTCTCGCGCGTCGACTTCGGCCTCACCAGCCGAGTCGTCGAACCGGTGGCGCTGGCGCTCGCCGAGCTCCTCGACAACGCCACCAGCTACTCCAGCCCGGACACCGTCGTCGAGATCAACACCCGCACCGTGCCCAAGGGCGTGTGCATCGTCGTCGACGACGCGGGTGTCGGCATGAGCGACGAGGAACGGGTTCGCGCCGAGCGACTGCTCTCCAGCAACCGCGTCACCGGCGTCTCCGGACTCGGCAACCCGCCGCAGTTCGGCTTCGCCGTGATCGGCGTTCTCTCCGAGCGCTTCGGCTTCGAGGTGTCCGTGGATTCGTCCTCGCCCTACGGTGGGGTCCGCGCGGTCGTCCTGCTGCCGCACGAGCTGCTCACCAGCGTGCCGGTGCAGAAGCCCGCGGCGCCGCCCGTGATCGCTCCCAGCGCGCCGAACCCGGGCGGGCCCGAAACCGTGCTCGCGGCCTCCTCGGCCTCCTCGACCGCCGACGGCCTGCCGAAGCGGCGCCGCAAGCGGCCCATGACCATCGTGCCCAGCAGTACACCCGCGCAGGCTCCGAGCCGCTCCGACGCCGAAGCGGCGGCGATCATGGGTGCCTTCCAACGAGGCACGGAGTCCGGCCGGGCCTCCTTCCCGGAGATCCCGGACCGCACGAGCGGCACATCTCGTGCAAGCAGCGAAGGACATGAGGTCTCGTGAACGACGATCTGTCATGGATGCTCGACAGCGCCCTGGAGATTCCCGGTGCCCTGCACGCGGTCCTGATATCCGCCGACGGCCTGCTGATGGCCAGGTCGAACGGCTACGGCAAGGACAACGCCGACCGTGTCGCGGCCGCGATGAGCGGTGTGCAGTCGCTGAGCCGCTCGCTCGCCTTCTTCTGCGAGGACCCGAGCGCGCGGTGGCGGCAGACCCTGGTCGAGTTCGACGGCGGCTGGGTCTTCCTGATCTCCGCCGGTGAGGGTGCCTACCTCGGCCTCTCCGCGTCCCTGGACGTCGACATGGCAGACATCACCTTCCGCATGCAGCAGCTCGTGGGCCAGCTCGGCAAGGTGCTCATGACGCCGCCGCGCGAGAACCTCGGCACGCACTCATGACGGGGCACGAGGAGTGGGAGCCGGAGCCCGCCGAGCTGGTCCGACCGTACGTCATCACCAAGGGACGCGGTCTGCCCGACGAGGAGCAGCTCTCCCTGATCACGCTGGTGACGGTGGCGCCGGAGGAGGGCCAGCGGCCCACCCGGATCTCCCCCGAGGAGCAGCGGCTGATCGACATGTGCTCCGCCGGCTACCTGTCGGTCGCCGAGATCGCCGGCCACACCCGGCTGCCGCTCGGCGTGGTGAAGATCCTCCTCGCCGCCCTGGCCGAGGGCGGCTACCTCATCACCCGCTCCCCGGTACGCCGAGCCGCCCTCGCCGACCGGGAGATCCTGGAGGAGGTGCTGCATGGTCTCCGCGCCAAGTTTGGGTGAGCAGGACTACGTACGCGACGGCGCTTCGCAGATCCCGGTGAAGATCCTCGTCGTCGGGCACTTCGCGGTGGGCAAGACCACGTTCATCGGCGCGATCTCGGAGATCGAGCCGTTGACCACCGAGGAGCGGATGACTCAGGCCGCCGAGCACGTCGACGACCTCAAGGGCGTCCGGAGCAAGACCACCACCACGGTGGCCATGGACTTCGGCCGACTGACCATCAGCGACCGCATCGTGCTGTACCTGTTCGGCACCCCCGGCCAGCAGCGGTTCGTGCAGATGTGGGAGGACCTCGCGCGCGGGGCCCTCGGCGCGCTGGTCCTCGTCGACCCCGAGCGGCTCGCGGACTCCTTCGGAGTCATCGACCTGATCGAGCAGTACGGGCTGGAATACGCCATCGCCGTCAACCACTTCGACGGCACGCCCCTGCGGGACGAAGCGGCGCTGCGCGAGGCCTTGGACCTGCTCGACGACACCCCCGTCGTCACCTGCGACGCGCGCGACGAGAAGTCGTCCGCCGGCGCACTCACCACCCTGGTCCGCTTCTTGCTGGACCGCGCCCGACAGGAGCAGTAGCCGACATGGACACCCACACCCCCGCCCCGGTGCCCCCGCCCGGCTGCCCCGCCCACGCCTCGGGCGCCCGGATCCCGCTGCACGGACCGGAGTTCGCCGCGGACCCGCAGGCGTACTACGCGTACATGCGCCACTACGGGCCCACCGCGCCCGTGGAGCTCGCCCCCGGGGTGGACGCCACCCTCGTCACCGACTACGCCACCGCGCTCCAGCTGCTCCAGGACTCCGCGTCCTTCCGCAAGGACGCGCGTCTGTGGCGGGACTTCAACGAGGGCCGGGTCCCGCACGACAGCCCCGTCGTACCCCTCCTCGCCTACCGGCAGAACTGCATGTTCAGTGACGGCGGCGAGCACCTGCGGCTGCGCCAGGCGATCACGGACAGCATGGCCCGGATCGACACGCAGCGGCTGGCCCGGAACACCGAGCGGATCTCGGACTACCTGATCTCCCAGTTCGGCTCCCGCGGGTCGGCCGACCTGCTCGGCGACTACGCCAAGCAGCTCCCGCTGTTCGTCTTCAACGAACTCTTCGGCTGCCCGGCCGGCATCGGCGACCGGGTGCTCTTCGGCATCACGGGGATGTTCGACGGGGTGAACGCCGAGAAGGCGACCGCGGTGCTGTTCGGGGCCGTGCAGGAACTGGTCACGCTCAAGCGGAGCCGGCCGGGCGACGACGTCACGTCCTGGCTGATGCAGCACCACGCCAAGCTGAGCGACGAGGAGATGGTCCACCAGCTCGCCCTCCTCCTCGGCGCGGGCGCCGAACCGCTGCGCAACCTCCTCGGCAACACCCTGCACCGGCTGCTCAGCGACGACCGCTACGCCGATGGCGGCGGCCTGATCGACGAGGCGCTCGACGACACGCTGTGGGACAACCCGCCCATGTCGAACTACGCGCCCCACTACCCGGCCAGGGACATGGAGTTCGCGGGCGAGAAGGTGCAGGCAGGGGACCTGATGCTGGTGAGCTTCGCCGCCGCCAACTCGAGCCCGGCCCTGAAAGCCGCCCGTACGACCGGCAGCAACCGGTCCCACCTGGCGTGGAGCGCGGGCCTGCACGGTTGCCCGTCCAAGGAGCCGGCCCGGCACATCACCGTCACGGCCATCGAGCACCTGCTCAACCGGCTGCCGGACGTCGAACTCGCCGTACCGGAGGACAGCCTGATCTGGCGTCCCGGCCCCTTCAACCGGGCCCTGGCCACGCTGCCCGCCAAGTTCACCCCCCTCCCGACCTCAGGACACGGCGACACGCGGCCCGACACGGACGTCACCGCGTCCGGTGCGCAGTCCGGCGGGGAGGGCAACGGGGAACGGAAGGGCCGCTGGAGCCAGTTCCTGTCCTGGCTCACCAGCTGATCCACACGTTCTCCATAGGCTCCCTATCTCTGCATGACCATTCGATCGCGAGGGTAGTGATCCACGCGGCACCAATGTTGCGTATGAGGTAGAGGAGATGTCGTGGACCGCATATCCACCGACACCGCTATGGCACAGTCACCGCCCCGTGGCGGTGCGCACCGGGATACCCGCCCTCGTCGGCGGGTATCTTCATGCGTACCCGAATTCCTGGTGGGGTGCCGGTGACCGGCTTGCCGCTCGACATCCTCCCGGATCCGCGGTCCGGTACTCTCGGCGCCTTCACCCGGGCCCAGTTGGTACGCCTCTGCGACGTCGTGGGACTTTCTCCCGCCGACACGGAGACGTACGCGCATCTTCTGGTCGAGGCGTTGGGCCCGGCCGCCGAGCGGTCGTTGGCCCTGCCGCCCCTGACGCGGACCTTCCTCTCGGACGACCACACCCCCGTCGAGTACTCGCTCTCCTTCAGCCCCGGCCGGCCCCCGGCGCTGCGTGTGCTGGTGGAGCCGGGCTGTGGCGCGGACACCCGGGCGGAGAACGGCCGGATAGGTCTGGACGTCGTCCGCGCCATGGCCCGGCGCTGGGACTTCTCCACCGAGGCCCTCGACGAGATCGAGGACCTCTTCTTCCCGGCCCGGCCGAAGGGCCCGCTGGCGCTGTGGATCGCACTGGAACTGCTGCCCGGCGGCGTGCCCAAGGTCAAGGTGTACCTGAACCCGGCCGCGTCAGGGGTGAAACGTTCCGCCAAGACCCTGCGGAAGGCCCTGCGCAGGCTCGGGCACAAGAAGGCGCACAGGGCGCTGCCGAAGGCCGACGGCCACCCCTTCCTCGCCCTGGACCTGGGCCACTGGGAGACGCCGCGGGTGAAGGTCTACGCCCGGCACCTCGACCTGTCGGCTTCCGAGGCGGGCGGCCTGTCCCGTACGGGCTCCGGCCCGGGGCCGGCGGAGATCCAGGAGTTCTTTCGGGCCGCCGCCGCCACCGACGACCTCGACCGGCGGCCCGGCCTGTCCTGCCACTCCTTCACCGAGACGGAGACCGGCCGCCCCAGCGGCTTCACCCTCCACATCCCGGTCCGCGACTATGCCCGCGACGACAGAGAGGTCCTGGAGCGGGCAGTGGACGTCCTGCGGAGCCACGGCATGGACCCCCTCCCCTTGGTCCGTTCGGTACCGGCCCTCACCACGAGGCGGCCCAAGGACGGAGTGGGCCTCATCGCCTACCTCGCGCTCGCCCACCAGCAGGGCCATCCGCCCCGGGTGACCGCGTACCTCTCGTCGGAGGCCTACGCCGTCAGACCGCCGACGAAACTGCGGCGCCGCGCGGCGGCGGGAGTCTAGCGACGCCCCTGCGACGGGGCTCCCGGTGGTG
>NZ_JBHTST010000023.1:66217-78168 GCF_042794995.1 Streptomyces sp. NPDC056503 | reverse complement strand
GGCCGGCCCCCACCCGGGGGCCGGCCTTCGTCACGTACCGGGGTACGAGGGGGTCAGCGGGGCTGCCGGGTGGTGCGGTCGGGCGGGGCGGCGCCCTCGTCGCCGTCCGGGACCTCGGGGTCGGGCGGCTGGACCGTCGCCGTGTTGGTCGGCTCCCGGGTGGGTTCCCCGGTCGGGTCCGGCGACGTGGTGGTGGGGGCCTCGGTGGGCGTCGGCGGGGCCGTCGTCGGGGAGGTCGGCGGCGGGGTCGGCGCGGTGGTGGTGCGGGCCGGCGGGGTCGTGGCGGTCTCCGTCGGCTCCTGGGTGGGCTCCTCGGTCGGGGTGGGCGAACCCGTCCCGGTCGGCTCGCCGCCACCGCCGTCGCCGCCGCTGGTCTCCAGGTCGAACGCGGTGTCCGAGCCGCCGTTCAGGGCGCGTTCGGTGTACTCGCCCCAGATCTTGGCCGGGACGCGGCCGCCGTTGGCGCGGCCGGGCTCGATGGTGTCGGTGAGGGTGACCTGCTCGGCGATCTTGCCGGAGGTGTCCTCGCCGAAGAGGGCGACGGCGGTGACCAGTTCGGGGGTGTAGCCGACGAACCAGGCGGAGCGGTTGTTCTCGGAGGTGCCGGTCTTGCCGGCGGCCTCGTAGTCGCCGGCGGCGCGGAAGCCGGAGCCGTTCT
Organism: Streptomyces sp. NPDC056503; assembly: GCF_042794995.1. Lineage (NCBI taxonomy): Bacteria > Bacillati > Actinomycetota > Actinomycetes > Kitasatosporales > Streptomycetaceae > Streptomyces > Streptomyces sp. NPDC056503. Next base: position 77,510 of record NZ_JBHTST010000023.1, on the reverse strand, counting down.
CGACGACGCCCTTCATGGCCTTGGTGACGGTGTCGGCGGCCCGGCGGCTGATGACCTGCTCGCCGCCCTGCCGGACGGCCTCGACCCGGCGGTCGTGGTGCTGGGCGGTCTTGACGAGGGTCGGGGTGACCTTCGCGCCGTGGTTGTCGAGGGTGGCGTAGGCGCCGGCCATGTCGAGGGTGGAGGCGCCCATGGTGCCGAGTGCCATGGCGGGGGTGGGCTCGAAGTCCTGGCCGTCCTTCAGCCCGAGGGCGAGGGCGGTCTTCTTGGTCTTCTCGGCGCCGACGTCGACGATCATCTGGGCGTAGACCGAGTTGATGGACTTGTCGGTGGCCCGCTGGACGGAGACGGGGCCGTACGAGTAGTCGTCCTCGTTCTCCGGGGCGTAGGGGATCTCGCTGCCGACGACGGGGCGCTTGCTGGTGCCGTCGTAGACGGTGCGCAGGCCGATCTCGCGGCCGTCCTGGGTGACGGCCTCGTTGTCGAGGGCGGAGGCGAGGACGATCGGCTTGAAGGTGGAGGCGGGCTGGAAGTCGCGCCGGGTGGCGTTGGACATCCAGTGCTCGGTGGCGCCGACGCCGCCGTACAGGGCGACGACCGCGCCGGTCTTCGGGTCGACGGAGGTGGCGCCGGCCTGGACCGTGGCGGCCTTCTTGTCGCCCTTGCGGTCGATCTTGTCCTCCAGCTCCTTGTCGACCGCGGCGACGAGGTCCTTCTGCTTCCGCTCGTCGATGTTGAGGGTGATCGTCCAGCCGCCGGCCTTGATGTCCTCCTCGCTGACGCCCTGGCGCATCAGCTCCTGGTTGGCGGCCTCGACGATGTAGCCGGTCTGGCCCTCCATGCCGGGGAGGGGCTTGGGCGCCTGCGGGACGGGGAACTCCAGGCCGGCGCGCTCGGCGGCGGGGAGCCAGCCCATCTCGACCATGTTGTCGAGGACGTAGTTCCAGCGCTCCTCGACGAGCTTGCGGCCGGTGGCGTTGGCGGAGGTCCAGTCGTACTGGTTGGGGGCCTGGAGCAGCGAGGCGAGGTAGGCGCCCTGGGCGGTGGTGAGCCTGGCGGCGTCGGTGCCGTAGTACGAGCGGGCGGCGGCCTGGATGCCGTAGGCGGAGCGGCCGTAGTAGCTGGTGTTGATGTAGCCGGCGAGGATGTCGGACTTGGACATCTCCTCGTCGACCTTGACGGCGATGACCATTTCCTTGAGCTTGCGGGTCGCCGTCTGGTCCTGGCTCAGGTAGAAGTTCTTGACGTACTGCTGGGTGATCGTGGAGCCGCCCTGCTTGCCCTTGCCGGTGAGGGTGTTCCAGGCGGCGCGGGTGGTGCCCTTGATGTCGACGCCGTTGTCCTTGTAGAAGGTCTTGTTCTCGGCGGCGACGAAGGCCCGCTGGACGGGGAGCGGGATCTTGTCCAGGCCCACGATCTCGCGGTTGATCTCGCCGGTGCGGGCGAGGATCTTGCCGTTGGCGTACTTGTAGATGTTGCTCTGCATGGTCGCCTCGGCGTTGGCCGTGGGCACGGGAACCAGCAGGTAGACGGTGTAGAGGCCACCGATGCCGAGCAGGCAGAGCAGGAGGAAGGTGCCCAGCATCTTCTTCCAGGTGAAGAGGCGGCGTATGCCCCGTTTCTTCGCCTTCGCGTCCGGTCGGCCCATGGCGTGTGTCGCTCCGCTCGTCGTGTGTCCCGTCGTCCCCGGTCGTCCGGCGCGCCGGATCAGCTCAGCAAGCTAACACCGACACTGCGGACATAGGGCAATCGATCCCGCCTTTTCAGGACGTGAGAATCAGCACCCACTCCCAGGGGAACCGACGTCCGGGCGGACGTGATGGTTGCGTGAAGGACTGGTTCCACTTCCGCGCGCGCACGCCCCGGGGGTCCGGGAGTCCGGCTCCCCACCCTCCGGGCCCAGCTATACAACGTGCGTATACACCCCGTGTACAGTGACGTCATGTCCATCGGTCACACCCTCCTCGGACTCCTCGAATCGGGCCCGCGCCACGGCTACGACCTCAAGCGCGCCTTCGACGAGCGGTTCGGCCACGACCGGCCGCTCCACTACGGCCAGGTCTACTCGACGATGTCCCGCCTCCTGAAGAACGGCCTCGTCGTCGTCGACGGCATCGAGCCCGGCGGCGGCCCCGAGCGCAAGCGGTACGCGATCACCGACGCCGGCATCACCGATGTCGCCGCGTGGCTCGCCACCCCCGAGAAGCCGGAGCCGTACCTCCAGTCCACGCTCTACACCAAGGTCGTCCTGGCCCTGATGACCGGCCGCGGGGCCGCCGAACTCCTCGACACCCAGCGCGCCGAGCACCTGCGCCTGATGCGCGAGCTCACCCGCCGCAAGAGGGACGGCGACCTCGCCGACCAGCTCATCTGCGACCACGCCCTCTTCCACCTGGAGGCCGACCTGCGCTGGCTCGAACTGACCGCCGCCCGCCTCGACCGGCTCGCCGAGGAGGTCCGCCGATGACCGCCGCCCCCCTCCTCAGGGCCACCGGGCTCTCCAAGGCGTACGGCCCCACCCCCGCGCTCCGCGAGGCGGACTTCGCCCTGCGCGCGGGCGAGGTCGTCGCCGTCATGGGCCCCTCCGGCTCCGGCAAGTCCACCCTGCTGCACTGCCTCGCCGGCATCGTCCGCCCCGACGCGGGCACCCTCTCCTACGACGGGCGCGACCTCACCGCCCTCTCCGACACCGCCCGCAGCGCCCTGCGCCGCACCGACTTCGGCTTCGTCTTCCAGTTCGGCCAGCTCGTCCCCGAGCTGAGCTGCGTGGAGAACGTGGCCCTGCCGCTCCGGCTCAACGGCGAGAAGCGGAAGGCCGCCGAGGCCCGGGCCGTCGAATGGCTCGCCCGCCTGGAGGTCGACGACACCGCGGCCAAGCGCCCCGGCGAGATATCGGGCGGCCAGGGCCAGCGGGTCGCCGTCGCCCGCGCCCTCGTCACCGCCCCGCGCGTGATCTTCGCCGACGAACCGACCGGCGCCCTCGACTCGCTCAACGGCGAGCGCGTGATGCGGCTGCTCACCGACGCCTCCCGGGACACCGGCGCCGCCGTCGTCCTCGTCACCCACGAGGCCCGCGTCGCCGCCTGGTCCGACCGCGAGGTCGTCGTCCGCGACGGCGCGGTCCGGTCCGCGGAGTGGGCCGCGTGAGCCCCCGCGCCTGGGCCCGCGACCTCGCCCTCGGCGCCCGCTTCGCCGTCACCGGAGGCCGCTCCGGAGTCCTCCGCACGCTGCTCACCGCCGCCGGCGTCGGCTTCGGCGTGGCCCTGCTCCTGCTCGCCTCCTCGCTGCCGAACATGCTCTTCCAGCGGGAGGTCAGGGAGTCCGCCCGGGCCCCCGACGCCGCCCACCGGATGATCGAGAAGCCCGGCCCGGACACCTTCCTCCACTACACCCAGTACAGCTCCTACCGGGGCGCCGGCCTCACCGGTCTGCTGGTCAGGCCGGAGGGGCCGGAGGCCGCCGTGCCGCCCGGCACCGACGGCGTGCCCGCCGAGGGCGCGATGCTGGTCTCCCCCGCCCTCGCCCGGCTGCTCGACTCCCCCGAGGGCGCCCTCCTCAAGGCACGGCTCCCCTACGAGGTGACCGGCACGATCGGCGAGGCCGGCCTGATCGGCCCGAACGAGCTGCGGTACGTCGCCCACGCCGCGTTCCTCACCACCGACAACTACGACGGACGCGGAGTCCGCTACGGCTGGTCGGTGCCCGAGGAGCCGATGAACGCCTTCCTGCTCCTCCTCGTCGTCATCGCCTACGTGGTGCTGCTGCTGCCGGTCCTCGTCTTCATCGCCACCGCCGCCCGCTTCGGCGGCGAGCAGCGCGACCGCCGGCTCGCCGCGCTCCGGCTGGTCGGCGCGGACAACCCCACCACCCGGCGGGTCGCGGCCGGCGAATCGCTCGCGGGCGCCCTGCTCGGCCTGCTCGTCGGCGCCGGACTCTTCCTGGTCGCCCGGCAGTTCGCCGGGGCGGTCGAGATCTGGGACGTCAACGCCTTCCCGTCCGACGTCGTCCCGCACACCGCGCTGGCGCTCCTCGTCCTCGCCGTGGTGCCGGTCGCCTCGGTCGTGGTCACCCTCCTCGCGCTGCGCGGGGTGGCGATCGAGCCGCTGGGCGTGGTGCGGACCTCCACCCCGCGCCGCCGCCGGCTGTGGTGGCGGCTGCTGATCCTCGGCGCGGGGGCCGCGCTGCTCGCCCCGACGGTCGGCGGCATCCGGGTCGACGACACCGCCATCGACACCGTCTCCATCGGCGGCGGCACCGTCCTCGTCCTGATCGGCCTGACCGGCCTGCTGCCGTGGCTCGTCGAGGCGGTGGTCCAGCGGCTGCGCGGCGGCCCGGTCTCCTGGCAGCTCGCCGTGCGCCGGCTCCAGCTGAGCAGCGGCACCGCGGCCCGCGCGGTCAGCGGGATCGTGGTCGCGGCGGCCGGGGCGATCGCGCTCCAGATGCTCTTCCAGGCGATGGAGCGGGACTTCACCGCCGACACCGGTCAGGACACCAGCAGGGCCCAGCTCCACACCACGCTGGACGCCCGGGACGGCGACGAGGCCCGCCGGACGATCGACCGGCTCACCGCCGTCGAGGGCGTCACCGGCGCGATCGGCACGATCGACTCGCACGTCTTCCGGCCCGGCCCCCTCAAGCCGGGCGAGGAGTTCTCCCCGATCACCCCGCTCGGCGTCGGCGACTGCGCCTCGCTGCGCGAGTACGCCGAACTCGCCTCCTGCGCGGACGGCGACGTCTTCGTGGTGGTCCCGCCGAAGGGCGCCACCGACGCCCCCGACGCGGCCCGGATCAACGAGACGGCCCGCCCCGGCGCGACGGTCGCGCTCCGCGACCCGGCCGAGCACGAGGGGACCCCGCCGCTGTGGCGGATCCCGTCCGGGACGCGGACCGTGACGGCCCGCACCGACCCGGCGGGCATGCACCGCTTCGGCGTCCTCGCCACCCCGAAGGCGATCGACGCCGCCCGCCTGGAGCACCCGCAGGCGGAGGTGATGGTGCGGCTCGACCCGGAGCTGCCGGACACCCCCGAGCTGGTACGGAACGCGGCCCTGGCGATCGACCCGACCGCCACCGTCCGCGGGCTGAGCGACACCGAGCAGAGCTCCCGGTTCCTCAGCGTCCGCACCGGCATCCTCGTCGGCTCGACGCTCACGATGCTGCTGGTCGCCGCCTCGCTGCTGGTCGCGACGCTGGAACAGCTGCGGGACCGCAAGCGGCTGCTCTCCTCGCTCGTCGCCTTCGGCACCCGCCGCACCACCCTGGGCTGGTCGGTGCTGTGGCAGACGGCGGTGCCGATCGCCGTCGGTCTCGCCCTCGCCGTGGCCGGCGGTCTCGGCCTCGGCTCCGTCCTGCTGGCGATGACCGGCCAACCGGTGCAGGACTGGGGGGTCTTCCTGCCGGTCGTCGGCATCGGCGCCGCGCTCATCGCCGCGGTGACCCTGCTGAGCCTGCCGCTGCTGTGGCGGCTGATGCGCGCGGACGGCCTGCGCACCGAGTAACCCGCCGGGCGGATGTACGAGCCGGATGTACGAGCCGGACGCGGAGGACGGCGGTACGCGACGGCGGAACGCGACGGCGGTACGCGCGCCAGGGCGCGGGTTCCCGACACCGGGGGGTTTCGGGAGCCCGCGCCCGCGCGTCTCAGGAACCCGCGCCCAGCACCCGTACCGGCAGCGACGCCATCTCCTCGCGCAGGGCCTCGGCCAGCTCCTCGAACTCGGACTGACGGGCCGCGCCGGCCCGCATCGCGAGGGCGATCCGGCGGGTGGGCGCGGGGGAGGTGAAGGAGCCCGTGCACAGGGCGGTGTTGCGGGCGGTCTCGACGGTGACGGCGGTACGCGGCAGCAGCGTCACGCCGAGTCCGCCGGCCACCAGCTGGACCAGCGTCGACAGTCCGGCCGCCGTGGTGGTGACCTCGGCACCGTCCTCGCGCCCGGCCTCCCGGCAGACGTCGAGGGCCTGGTCGCGCAGGCAGTGCCCCTCGTCGAGGAGGAGGAGCCGCAGCTCCCTGAGCGCCTCGCGCGGGATGTCGTCCCGCCCGGCCAGCGGGTGCCCCTGCGCGGTGACGAGGACGAAGTCCTCGTCGAAGAGCGGGAGCTCGGCCACCCCGGGCACGCCGAGCGGCACGGCGAGCAGCAGCAGGTCGAGCCGGCCGGCGGCCAGCCCCTCCAGGAGCGAGGAGGTCTGCTCCTCGTGCACCTGGAGGTCGAGCTCCGGGTAGCGGCGGTGGACCAGCCGCAGCACGGTCGGCAGCAGGTACGGCGCCACGGTCGGGATGACCCCGAGCCGCAGCACGCCGGTGAACGGGGCGCGCGCCCCCTCCGCCTCGTCCATCAGCTCGGCCACCGCGTCGAGCACGACCCGCGCCCGGACGGCGATCCGCTCCCCCGCGGGCGAGAGCAGCACCTTCCGCGTGGTCCGCTCCAGGAGCTGGACACCGAGTGCCTCTTCGAGAGCCGAAACCGCGCCCGAGAGCGCCGGCTGGCTCATCCCGATGGCTGCCGCCGCATCCCGGAAGTGCAGATGCTCGGCGACCGCCAGAAAGGCTCTGAGCTGGGAGAAGCTGGGCTGCTTGGCGCGCTGGGGGGCGCCCTGAGCGCCGTAGGGAGAAGCCACTGATAACCACCTTCGATCAACACGACCCACTCTAGCTATTTCACTGATCAATGCACCGCGTGCCATGCTGTTGATCCGTCCAACCCTCATGGAAGCCCCCAAAAGGGACCCTTCCGTCTTGCAAGGAGAGCGCGTGCTCACTGTCGGTGACCAGTTCCCCACCTACGACCTGACTGCCTGTGTGTCGCTGGAGAGCGGCAAGGAGTTCGAGCAGATCGACCACAAGTCCTACGAGGGCAAGTGGCGCGTGGTGTTCTTCTGGCCGAAGGACTTCACCTTCGTCTGCCCGACCGAGATCGCCGCGTTCGGCAAGCTGAACGACGAGTTCGCCGACCGCGACGCCCAGATCCTCGGCGTCTCCGGCGACTCCGAGTTCGTCCACCACGCCTGGCGCAAGGACCACGCCGACCTGCGTGACCTGCCCTTCCCGATGCTCGCCGACTCGAAGCACGAGCTCATGAGCGACTGCGGCGTCCGCGGCGAGGACGGCTTCGCCCAGCGCGCCGTCTTCATCGTGGACCCGAACAACGAGATCCAGTTCACCATGGTGACCGCCGGTTCCGTGGGCCGTAACCCCAAGGAGGTCCTGCGGGTCCTCGACGCCCTGCAGACCGACGAGCTCTGCCCGTGCAACTGGAACAAGGGCGACTCGACCCTCGACGCCGGTGCGCTCCTGGCCGGTGAGTGAGCATGGCCCTCGATGAGCTGAAGGCCGCCATACCGGACTTCGCCAAGGACCTGAAGCTGAACCTCGGCTCGGTCATCGGCAACAGCGAACTGCCGCAGCAGCAGCTCTGGGGCACCGTCCTCGCCTGCGCGATCGCCTCGCGCTCGCCGAAGGTGCTGAAGGAGCTGGAGCCCGAGGCCCAGGCGAACCTGAAGCCCGAGGCGTACCAGGCCGCCAAGTCCGCCGCCGCCATCATGGCGATGAACAACGTCTTCTACCGGACCCGGCACCTGCTGTCGGACCCCGAGTACGGGACGATGCGGGCCGGCCTGCGGATGAACGTCATCGGCAACCCGGGCGTCGAGAAGGTCGACTTCGAGCTCTGGTCGCTCGCCGTCTCCGCGATCAACGGCTGTGGCCAGTGCCTGGACTCGCACGAGCAGGTCCTGCGCAAGGCCGGCGTCGACCGCGAGACGATCCAGGAGGCGTTCAAGATCGCCTCGGTGATCCAGGCGGTCGCCGTCACCCTGGACGCGGAAGCCGTCCTCGCCGAGTAGTTCCCGGCGGAACCGTACGGAGGAAGGGCCCCGGAGCACTGGCTCCCGGGCCCTTTCCCGTACCCGCCGCTACTTCTTGAGCGCGGCCATCAGCGCGAGGGCGTCCTGGGTCAGCGGCACGTCGACCCCGGAGAGGTCGGGCGCGCCCCGCTCGACGAGCTCGCCGTCCTCGCTCTCGTAGTACGTCCGGGACACCTCGATCTCCAGGACGGCCTGGCCGTCGAGCACCCGCAGCATCCCGCCGTCCTCGCCCCGGTCGCCGAAGAACGCCCGCTCCCCGACGCCGCCGATCGGCTCCGTCAGTTCGAAGTACCTCGCCAGCGCCGCGAACTCGGGGCCCGGGTCGGTCGCCCGGTGCAGGGTGTACGAGACGTTGACGGTCTGCTCGCGGTCGCCCTCGCCGAAGTTGACCGAGCAGGAGCGCTGCTCCAGCGCGGGGTCGTCCATCTCCGGCCCGTCGCCGGCCACGCCGCGCTTGCCCAGGACCGCCGCCATCCCCTTCAGCTCGGCCCGCTCGCACAGGTCCCGCACCGTCTTGTACCCGCCCAGATCCGGAGTCGCCTCCGCCCGCGGCTCGTACGCGTACAGTCCGGCCCCCCACACCGCCGAGGCCACCGCCGCGCCGCCGAGCGCCCACAGCCAGGGCCTGCGGGCGCGGGGTGGGCGCGGGGCGCGCGGCGCGCGCTCCTCGGTCAGCACCTCGACGGACTCGAAGGGCGCGCCGCCCTCCAGCTCGGGTTCGGAGATCACTTCCGGCCCTTCCCTTCCACGGAGCCGGGCGCCGGCGTCGGGGCCACCTCGAAGGCGGTGGCACCGCGCGGCTCGGGGGCGGTGAGCAGCGCCGGCTCCTGGCTCCACGCCTTCAGGTACCCGACGACGGTGTTGGCGACCGCGACGAGCGGGACGGCGACGACGGCGCCGCCGATGCCGGCGGTCAGTCCGCCCGCGGCGACCGCGAGGACCACGGCCAGCGGGTGGACGCGGACGGCCCGGCCGAGGATGAACGGCTGGAGGACGTGGCCCTCGATCTGCTGCACGGCGAGGACCACCACGAGCACCATCAGCGCGGTGAACACGCCGTTGGTGACGAGGGCGACCAGGACGGCGAGGGCACCGGAGATGACGGCGCCGACCAGCGGGATGAAGGCGAAGAGGAAGATGAAGACGGCGAGCGGGACGGCCATCGGCACATCGAGGAAGTAGAGGCCGAGGCCGATGAAGACCGCGTCGATGAGGGCGACCAGGACGGTGCCGCGCACATAGGCGGTGAGGGTGCGCCAGGCGCGCGGACCGGCGCCGGCGACCCCGGGCCTGGCCTGCGCGGGGACGAGCTTGAGCGTCCACTCCCAGACCCTCTTCCCGTCGTAGAGCAGGAAGAGGGTGGAGAACATGGCGAGCAGGATGCCGGTCATGGTCTCGACGATCACGGTCACGCCCTGGAGTCCGGCGGAGGTGATCTGCTCGGCGTTGGCACCGATGGTGTCGCTGAGGTTCTTGGCGATGTCGTTGATCTGGCGCTCGGTCACGTGGAAGGGGCTGTCGAGGAGCCAGCGCTTGAGCTCCTCGATGCCGTCCCTGACCCGGTCGGTGAGGTTGTCGATGTTGTCCATCACCTGCCAGACCACGAACCAGCCGACCAGCCCCATCACCACGAAGCCGGAGATGGCGGTGATGGCGGTGGCCAGCCCGCGGGGCACGCCCATGGTGCGCAGCCGGGCCACGGTGGGCTGGAGCAGCGCGGTGACCAGGAGCGCGGCGACGAAGGCGAGGACGACGAGCTGGACGGAGCTGATGACCCGCATCAGCACCCAGACGGTCCCGGCGAGGACGAGCAGCCGCCAGCCGGCCTCGCCGGCCACCCGCAGTCCCCACGGGATCGCGGAGACCGGGTCGGGCCGGGCGGGGACGGCGGGGGCGTACGCCGGCGGGGCGGGCACGGTACGGCCCTCGACGGCGGACCCGGTGGAGTCGTCGACGGGGTCCCCGGCGGCGGACGGCTCGGCGGCCGTCCCGCCGGAAGCCCTCTCCCCCGCCGGCGTGCGCCGCGGAACCCGTGCCGGCGGCGTCCGCTCGTCGACCGGTCCGGTCGGCCCGGCCGGTCCGATCGGCTCCGGCCCCTCGGCGGCCTCGGCGCGCCGGGCGTCCAGCTCGGCCCCTATGCGATGGATGCCCTCACCCAGTCGGTTCAGCCATCGTGGCAGTCTCGACATCTCGTCCCTCTTCCCCCCGTTCGGTCCCTGGCAACCTACACGCAGGAGGCCCCGCACCGTAGGACGGTGCGGGGCCTCCCGGGGTTGAGCGCGCGCCGGTCTAGTACCAGCGGTTGGCCTGCCAGAACGACCAGGCGCCGCAGGGGCTGCCGTAACGGCCGTTCATGTAGCTGAGGCCCCACTTGATCTGGGTGGCGGGGTTGGACTGCCAGTCGGCGCCGGCCGAGGACATCTTGGTGCCGGGGAGCGCCTGGACGAGACCGTAGGCACCGGACGACGGGTTGGTCGCGCGGTAGTTCCAGCCGGACTCGTGGTCCACGATGTTGCTGAAGCACTGGAACTGCGAGGCGGGGATCATCTGGCGGGCGATCGCCTTGACCTCGGAGATCGAGTAGGAGCCCTGGGCGGAGAAGCTCGACGCGTCGCGGACGGCGTCGCGGCTGGCGCGCTCGGCCTTCTCGCGGGCCTCCCGCTCCTCGCGCTCCTTCTTCTCCTTCTCGGCCTTCTCGTCGGCGGCCTTCTTCTTCGCCTCCGCGTCCTCGGCCGCCCGGAAGCGGGCGGCCTCCTCGGCGCTCTTGCGCGCGGTGGCGTCCGCGGCGGCGGCCTGGACGTCGGCCTGCTCCGCGAGGGAGGCGACCTGCACCTGCGCCTGCGCGCCCGCGGGGATGTCCGCGAGCAGCGTGCTGTCGGCCGCGGCGGCCTCGAAGTTGTCGTCCGAAGTGGCCTGCGCGGCGTTGCCCGTGGCAACTCCGACGACGGCACCGACGGTGGTGACCGCAGTGGCTGACGCCACCGCGAATCCCCGGACCGAGATCCGGCTCACACGGTTTCCTTCCAGCATCGCCCACAGCGGTGACCACGCGGGCGAAATCGTGCCCCTGGCGCTGGTCTTCGTCGTACCGGGTCACAGAAGACACGGGCCCGTGGTGCTGTGGGCGGCATACGGCGACGGTTGTGGAGTTGTGTGGTGCTGGGGTGTGCGCCTTCGAAAGGGACGAGGGTGCACGGGTGCCGTATGCGGGGCCTGACGGAAGCAAGACTCTGCCGGACGCGGACGCCGCAAGGCAATTCCGTGTTGCGTGTGAAAGCTCACACCTCTTTGGGCACAGGTGTTTTGACGGATGTTGCGGACAGAGGGGCGGGGGCCCCCCAACAAGAAACCGAAAACCCCGGCGCGCCCAAAACCCCGAAGGCGGAACAATGGTAGCTAAAGAAAAACCCAACCAAAAAGGGGGCCGGCCCCC
>NZ_JBHTST010000023.1:48959-66207 GCF_042794995.1 Streptomyces sp. NPDC056503 | reverse complement strand
CGCCGCTTGCAAATTCGGTGTTGGGTTTTAATCCACACACATTTTGGGGCACTGTTTTTTTCAGGTTTGTTGCGGACTGGGGGGCGCCGCCCGGCTAAGCTCCTGCGCTTCGCCGGGCGGCGCCAACTCCCGTACGGGAGTCAATGGGTACGAATCGGTCACCCGCTCCTTACAGGTGGCCGTCCTCCAGCATCTCGGTCACCAGGGCCGCGATCTGGGACCGCTCGGAGCGGTTCAGCGTGACGTGCGCGAAGAGCGGATGCCCCTTCAGCTTCTCGACCACGGCGACGACTCCGTCGTACCGCCCCACCCGGAGGTTGTCCCGCTGGGCGACGTCATGGGTGAGCACCACCCGCGAATTCGCCCCGATACGGGACAGAACGGTCAACAGGACGTTCCGCTCCAGGGACTGGGCCTCGTCGACGATGACGAAGGCGTCGTGGAGCGAGCGGCCCCGGATGTGGGTGAGCGGCAGGACCTCCAGCATTCCCCTGGAGAGCACCTCCTCGATCACCTCACGGCTCGCGACCGACGAGAGCGTGTCGAAGACCGCCTGCGCCCAGGGGCTCATCTTCTCCGACTCGCTGCCCGGCAGGTACCCGAGGTCCTGGCCGCCGACCGCGTACAGCGGACGGAAGACCATCACCTTCTGGTGCTGCCGGCGCTCCAGGACCGCCTCCAGGCCCGCGCAGAGCGCGAGCGCGGACTTGCCGGTGCCGGCCCGGCCGCCCATCGAGATGATCCCGACCTCGGGGTCGAGGAGCAGGTCGAGCGCGATCCGCTGCTCGGCGCTGCGGCCCCGGATCCCGAACGCCTCCCGGTCGCCGCGGACCAGTCGCACGTTCCCGTCCGCGCCGACGCGGCCGAGCGCCTTGCCCCGCTCCGACTGGAGCACCAGGCCGGTGTGCACGGGCAGCTCGGAGGCCTCCGGCACGTACAGCCGCTCCTGGTCGTAGAGGAGGTCGATCTGTTCGGCGGAGAGACTCAGCTCGGACATCCCGGTCCACCCGTTGGCGTCCGTGATGGCGAGTTCCGCGCGGTACTCCTCGGCGAGCAGGCCCACCGAGGACGCCTTGATGCGCAGCGGCAGGTCCTTGGAGACGACGGTGACGTCGTACCCCTCCGCCTGGAGGTTGCGGGCGACCGCGAGGATCCGGGAGTCGTTGTCGCCCAGCCGGTAGCCGGCCGGAAGGATGCCGGGGTCGGAGTGGTTGAGCTCGACCCTCAGCGTGCCGCCGAGCTCCCCGACGGGGAGGGGGGCGTCCAGGCGTCCGTACCGGACCCGGAAGTCGTCCAGCAGGCGCAGGGCCTGGCGGGCGAAGTACCCGAGCTCGGGGTGGTGCCTCTTCGCCTCCAGCTCGGTCACCACCACGATGGGGAGCACGACCTCGTGCTCCTCGAAGCGGGACATCGCCTTGGGGTCGGCGAGCAGGACGCTGGTGTCGAGAACATAGGTGCGCCGGTCGGAAAGGCGGCGCTTCGTGCTGGTCACCACGGAAGGACAGACCCCCTCTGAAGACCCGAATGAGGCCGGGCTGCGACGGAACAACCGGTGTCGCGGCGGAATGGGACCGGGATCGGACCGCCCAGCGCGGGCCGAACACCGGCCCTCCGCTTCTCCCGTGCGTGTCCCGCACGGTCGTCCTGGTGCAAGGGGCCTCCCGGGTGGCGGTCTCCGTGCCGCTCACTTCACCAGGCTTATTCCCTCGAACACTCCCGGCCATGCCAGGGCATATGACGGCGTGTTCGTGAACGTCCGGTGACACCCCCGGGGGCAGGGGTGCGCGGGTGCCTCAGGAGCCGTAGCGCCGGTGCCGGGCGGCGTAGTCGCGCAGCGCCCGCAGGAAGTCGACCTTGCGGAAGGCCGGCCAGTGGACCTCGCAGAAGTAGTACTCGGAGTGCGCGCTCTGCCACAGCATGAACCCGGACAGCCGCTGCTCGCCGCTGGTGCGGATCACCAGGTCCGGGTCGGGCTGGCCGCGCGTGTACAGGTGCTCCGAGATGAGGTCGATGGAGACGGTCTCGGCCAGCTCCTCGAAGCTGGTGCCGCGCTCGGCGTGGTCCATGAGGAGCGAGCGGACCGCGTCCGCGATCTCCTGCCGGCCGCCGTAGCCGACGGCGACGTTGACGAGTATCCCGGCGTTGCCGCGGGTGGACTCCTCGGCCTCCTTGAGGACCGTCTGGGTCCTGGCCGGCAGCAGGTCCATGGTGCCCACGTGGTGCACCCGCCAGCGCCCGTCCGAGGCCAGCGCCTTCACCGCGTCCTCGATGATCCCGAGCAGCGGCACCAGCTGCTCCTCGGGGCGGTTCAGGTTGTCCGTGGAGAGCATCCAGAGCGTGACGACCTCGACGTCGGTCTCGGCGCACCAGCCGAGCAGCTCCCGGATCTTGTCCGCGCCGGCCTTGTGTCCCTGCTCCGGAGTGCCGCCGGAGGCCTTGGCCCAGCGCCGGTTGCCGTCGAGGATGACCCCGATGTGCTTGGGCACCTGATCGTGGTCGAGACGGCCTTCCACCCGGCGTGCGTAGAGCCCGTACACCAGGTCGCGCAGGTTCACTGTTCTTTACCCCTCCATGGGCGGGCGGTTCGCAAGCCGCCACACTACTGCGGTCGGATGAAGGGTCCCAGCCCGGGCGTGTCACAAGTCCGTACGGGAGTGTCACAAGTCCGTGATAAGCAGAGATACGTGACTGATTCCCCCCTCTACCGCGCCGCCGCGGAGCGCTACGACTCCATGGAGTACCGCCGCTCGGGCCGCAGCGGGCTCAAGCTCCCCGCCGTCTCCCTGGGCCTCTGGCACAACTTCGGCGACGACCGCACGCTCGACTCGCAGCGGGCGATCCTGCGCCGCGCCTTCGACCTCGGCGTCACCCACTTCGACCTGGCGAACAACTACGGTCCGCCGCCCGGCTCCGCCGAGCTGAACTTCGGCAAGATCTTCGCCCAGGACTTCGCGCCCTACCGCGACGAACTGATCGTCTCGACCAAGGCCGGCTACGAGATGCACCCCGGCCCGTACGGCGAGTGGGGCTCCCGCAAGTACCTGCTGTCCTCGCTCGACGCCTCCCTGGACCGGATGGGCCTCGACTACGTCGACATCTTCTACTCGCACCGCTTCGACCCGGAGACCCCGCTGGAGGAGACCATGGGGGCGCTCGCCTCCGCGGTCCGGCAGGGCAAGGCGCTGTACGTCGGCGTCTCCTCGTACAACGCGGAGCAGACCGCCGAGGCCGCGCGGCTCCTGAGGGAGATGGGCGTCCCGGCCCTGATCCACCAGCCCTCGTACTCGATGATCAACCGCTGGATCGAGGACGACGGCCTCCTGGACACCCTGGAGACGGCCGGCATGGGCTGCATCTCCTTCGTGCCGCTGGCCCAGGGCCTGCTCACCAACAAGTACCTGAAGGGCGTCCCGGAGGGCTCCCGGGCCACCCAGGGCAAGTCCCTCGACCCGAACCTGCTCTCCGACGAGGTGCTGCGCCGGCTGCGCGGCCTCGCGGAGATCGCCGGGCGGCGCGGTCAGTCGCTGGCCCAGCTGGCGCTGAAGTGGGTCCTGCGGGACGCGCGGATGACCTCGGCCCTGATCGGCGCGTCGAGCGTGGCCCAGCTGGAGGAGAACGTGGCGGCGCTGGCCTCCGCGCCGCTGACGGACGAGGAGCTGAAGGAGATCGACTCCTTCGCCGTCGACACCGCGGGCACCAACATCTGGGCCGGCCGGGGCTGACACCCTCCCGGCGCCCGGAGTCCTGGGCCGGAGTCCTGGGCCGGAGTCCTGAGGCCCGGCCCGGAATCCTGACCCGGGGCCCGGGGCTCGGGGCCCGGAGCCGGTGTCGGAGCCGGGAAAGAAAAACGGGCCGGTCCGTGGGGGGGATACGGACCGGCCCGAGGGGGGGGTTCCACCATAACCCTTCGATAGTCGGGCTGCGCGCCACGTGCGCCGACCGAAGAGCCCGTGTTTCCCCGGATCCCGGTCGCCGCAAGGGCTCCGAGCCCCTGTGGCGGTTTTGTGCCCCGGCGTGGCGGCGGACTTCCGTCCCTCCGACGGGGGAACTCCCGGCACCGTCACCACGTTGACGCACCCCGCCCCGAACCGTGCTCCGGCACCGCTCGGGGCACGGCCCGGGGCGCGCTCAGGGGATCGCCGAGAAGGCGCCGAGCGCGAGGCCCAGCAGGGCGCCGGCGAGCATGAAGGGGCCGAAGGGGATCGCGGAGGAGCGGCCCGCGCGACCGAGGAGCACCCGCCCGAAGCCGTATCCGGCGCCGAGCAGGAAGCCCAGGAAGGCGCCGGTGAAGAGGACCCCCCAGCCGTACCAGCCGAGCGCGGCGCCCAGCGGCAGCGCCAGCTTCACGTCGCCGAAGCCGAGGCCCTGCGGACTGATCAGGTGCAGGGCGAGATAGCCGCCGCCCAGGGCGAGGGCCCCGAGCAGGGCCAGCGGCCAGGACCCGGCGTCGTACGGAAGGAGCTCGGCGGCCCCGAGCAGCAGCGGCACGGCGAGCGCGAGCGGCAGGGTCAGCCCGTCGGGCAGCCGCTGCACCCGCACGTCGACACAGGCCAGCAGCACCCCGAAGGGCGCGGCCAGCAGCCACACCGCCAGCTCCGGCCGGGGCCCGCCGGTGGCGGCGGCGAGCAGCGCGCAGACCAGCGCGGTCAGCAGCGGCACGGCGTACGGCGTGGGCGTCGTCGCGCAACCGGCCCGCCCCGGCCCGCCGAGCCAGCCGCGCGCCGGCCCCGCGAGCCGGTGCCCGGCCGGGCACAGCTCCCGCCACGGCTCCTCGGGCTCCACGGACAGCCGGTACGCGGCCCGCGGCACGAGCAGCCCGACGGCGGCACCCCACAGGGCGGCGAGGACGATCAGCGAGGCGTACACGGGGTGACCCTAGGGCTAAGGTCGGCGCCATGGGGCGGAGTCGGCGGGACGGAGCGGGAACGCTGGGCGTGCCGGTGGGGCCGGCGGTCCCGGTGGAGGTCGCAGCCTCGTACCGGGCGCGGCAGCGCGGGCTGCTCGGCCGGGACGGGATCACCGGGGCGATGCTGCTGACCCCGGCGAACAGCGTCCACACCTTCGGCATGCGCTTCCCGATCGACGTGGCCTATCTGGACCGGCGCCTGCGGGTGCTCGCCGTGGTCACGATGCGCCCGGGCCGGCTCGGCATGCCCCGCCCGCGCGCCCGGCACGTCCTGGAGGCGGAGGCGGGCGCGATGGCGGAGTGGGGGGTACGGGCGGGGGCGCGGGTGACGGTCACGGCGGACCCGACCCCAGGAGCGTGAAGGCGCCGTAGACCGCGGAGGCCGCCGCGAGCACGGCGAGCACGCCGGCGGCGGGGCCGGTACGGAGGCGGGCGAGGGCGGCGGCGGGCGGCAGGAGCAGCCCGAAGGCGGGCATCATCAGGCGCGGCCGGGAGCCGAAGTACGCCGCGCCGACCAGCGACACCACGACGACCCCGACCGTGTAGACGAGCAGCGGCAGCGGCTGGCGCTGCCGGACGCACAGCACGACCAGCCAGGCCAGGAGCGCGAGGGCCGCGCACAGACCGAGCGCGGCGGGCCAGGGCAGGGAGGCGACGAAACGAGCGAGGGCGACGCCGCCGTCGATGGAGTTGCCCCACGCCGCCTGGACGTCGAAGTAGGCGGTGGGGCTCGACTCGCGGACGCCGACGTACACGACGTACCCGAGCCAGCCGAGCGGCGCGAGCAGCACCCCGGCGACCGCCCGCCACGACAGCCGCCGCTCCCCGACCAGGGCCACCAGCGCGGTGACGCCGAGCGCGGCGATCAGCGCGGCGGCGGTGGGCCGGGTGAGCCCGGCGAGCGCGCACAGCAGCCCCGCGGCGATCCAGCGCCCGCGCAGCACCGCGTACAGCGACCAGGCGGCGAGCGCGGTGAACAGCGTCTCCGTGTACGCCATCGACTGCACGAACGCGGTCGGGTACGCCCCCCACAGCACGGCCAGCACGACCCCGGCACGCGCCGAGACCACCTGCTCGCCGCACCGGTAGATCCCCCAGGCGGCGGCGAGCGAGGCGGTCCAGGAGACCAGCAGCCCGGCGCCGGCCGCGTCGAGCGGCAGGACGGCGGAGAGGCTCCGTTCGAGGGCGGGGAGGAGCGGGAAGAACGCCAGGTCCGAGTGGACGTCCCCGTTCGGGAGCGTGACCTGGTACCCGTACCCGTGCTCGGCGATCCGCGCGTACCAGACCGAGTCCCAGCGCCCGCTCAGCCGGTGGAAGCCGTCCTTGCCGGTCGCGGCGGCGACGACGGCGAGCGCGGCGAGCCCGAGGACCCGCGTGGCGGCGTAGCCGCCGAGGGCGAGGAGGAGGTGGGGGGAACGGAGGCGGGCGGAGAGGGGACGGGGGGTGAGAGGGCGCGGGGTGAAGGGGTGCGGGGCGAGGGGGTGCGAGGTGGGGGAGTGCGGAGGTCGGCTGGTCGGCGGGGACATGCGCTCGATTATCCCGAGGCGGTCCGCCCCCCCTCCCGTGCCGGCCGTGGTCCCGTACGCCTCACCCCGTACGCCTCACCCCGCGCGGCGAACTCCAGGGGACTCGGCCCAGAGGTCTCGGCTCAGAGGTCTCGGCTCCCTGGGCCTCACCCCCCGGGTCTCATGCGCACGAACCGCGCCGCCATGACGGGACCGAGCTGCCGCACGATGCCGTGGCCCGGCTCGTGCGGGGACGGCAGGTCGCCGAGGAAGGAGGTCACGATCACCTCGTCGACGGCGGTGTCGCCGCGGCTGCACCGGTCCTCCAGGAAGTCGAGGGTGCGGCGCCAGTCGGGCTCCGACTCCCCCGCCTCGGCGAACGCGAGGAAGGAGCGGACGGTCCCCTGGACGACGTCCCAGAAGAAGACGTGCGGCAGGATTCCGCCCTGCCGGAAGACGTGGATCTCGTAGGCGCCCTGGAAGGCGGGCACGTGGACGACGAGGTCGTGGACGAGCTGCACGCCGGGCGTGCAGGCGGTCAGAGGAGTGGAGGAGTGCGGCATCGGCGGCCCTGCCCCGGAGTGTTGTGGTGTTTCGGTCCAGAATGCTCCTCCCCCGGCTTTTCGTCCTGACACTTTTGCGCTTTCCTGGGGATAACTTTCGGGGGGTTTTCCACAGGGGGTGCGAACTGTCCCTCTTCCGTGGATGGTTGGGCGTATGTACGAGTTGGCGATCCTCGCCAGGGGCGGGGTACTCCTCACCGTCTGGGCGCTCGCGGCGGGCTGGCCGCCGGGCCGGCTCGCCGCGCGCCTGCGGCGGGACGGCTGGCAGCGGATCTGCCGTGGCGCGTGGGCGGTGCCGGGCAAGGAGACGGACTGGCGGGTCCGGGAGACCGCCCTCCAGCTGCTGCGCCCGCAGCGGGTCTGCCGCCACGGCACGGCGGCGCGCCTGCACCGCATCGAGGTCCTGGCGGGGCCGCGGGCGCCCTCCGGCTCCCGGGCCTCCCTCCCGCCGGAGGACGTCTGCCTGCGCCGCGGCCTGCGCGTGACGACGGCCGCGCGGACGGTCGCGGACCTCATACGGGCCTCCGGAAGCAGGGAGGAGGCGGTGGTGACGGCGGACTCGGCCCTCTCCCACCGGGTGGTGGAGGGCGTGCGCAGGGACCCGCCGGTCCGCTACGAGGACCTGGCCGCGCAGCTGTCGGCCCGCCGCCCCGGCGCCCCGCGCGCCCGCGCCTGGCTCCCCCTCGCGAACCCGGCGGCCGGCTCGCCGGCCGAGACGGTGGCCCGCCTGCGCATGGCCGACGCCTCCCTCTTCCCCGAGTGCCAGCCGCCGTTGCGTACGTCCGGGGGACGGGTGCTGCGCCCCGACTTCCTCTTCCGGTCGGCGGGCCTGGCGGTGGAGGTGGAGGGCTACGCGTACCACGGCACCCCCCGCGCCCACGAGCGGGACGTCGCCCGCTTCAACGCCCTCCAGTCCTGCCCGGAGCTCCGCCGGGTCCTGCGCTTCACGGCCAGGGAGGTCTTCACCCACCCGGCCCGGATGACGACGACGATCCAGGCCGCCCTCACGGACCTCGCCCTCGCCACACCCCGGACGGAGGGCAGACGTGGCACGAGGTGAAGTGACGTGACGCGACGTGACGTCAAGTCGGCTGCGGCGCGCGGGGTGTTCACGGCCACCCGGCCCGCGGAGGCCGCGTGCCCCGACTTCCGTGATCCGGCGTGACGCGGGACCCGCCGGTTCGGCACCATGGGAGTTCGACGAGGGGAGCGGCGGATGTCTCGTGCGGTGCGGTGGGTCGTGGCCGGGGTCACGGCGCTGGTGACGTTCGGGGTGGGCGTGTGGGTCGTACGGGCGCTGCCCTGGGGCTGGCTGCCGCAGGAGGACGGGGCCCGGCTCGACACGGCCCTCGCGTTCGGCGCGATCGCGGGCACGGCGGTGCTGACGGGACTCGGCTGGTGGGCCGCGCGTGAGCCGCAACAGCCCGCGCCGACCCCCACGCCCGCCCCCGTACCGCCCGCGCGGACGCTGGTCCAGACGGCCACCGCCGGCGACGACGCGGAGATCCGCCAGTCCGGCGGCGGCGCGGCGGCCCACCTGGAGCAGCACGCGGAGGCGTCGGAATCGGGGCACGTCACCCAGTCCGGCCGAGGCACGGACGCCGGATACGAACGGGTCGAGCAGCGCGGCACGGCGACCGGCCGCGGCCGCGTGGAGCAGTCCGGCGACGACGACCGGCCCGCCCCCGCCGAAGGGGCCTGAGGACTTGAGCGAGCAGCACTCCCAGGTCTCCGGCAACGCCCGCAACTACCAGGCCGGCCACAGCATCCACATCACGGAGACGGCCGCCGCCGCCCCGCAGGCCGTGGACTCGCTCCCGGCGGCGCCGGAGCTCACCGGCCGCGAGGAACCGACCGCCGCGCTCCTGAAGGCCCTCGGGCCGGACGGCTCGGGCGTGACCGTGGTGACGGGCCTCCCCGGCGTCGGCAAGACCGCGCTCGCCGTGCACGCCGCCCACCAGGCCGTGTCCCTGGGCCGCTTCCCCGGCGGGACGCTCTTCGTCCACCTCCGCGGCTACGACCCGGCGGGCGCGGTCGCCCCGCAACAGGCCCTGGAGGCGCTGCTGCGGGCGTTAGGCGTACGCGACGACGACCTGCCGCCCACGCCGGAGGAACAGGCGGGCCTCTACCGCTCCCTGCTGGCCCGCCGCGCCGCGGAACACGGCCCGATGCTGATCCTGGCCGACGACGCGTCCTCCTCCTCCCAACTGCTCCCCCTGGTGCCGGCGCACTCCGCCCACCGCCTCCTCTCCACCTCCCGCGACACCCTCACCGCACCCGACCTCCGGCCCCGCCTGATCCCCCTGGACGAGCTGACGCCCGACGCGGCGGCGGAACTGGTCACCTCCGCCCTCACCCAGCCCCGCCCCGACGACCCCCGCCCGGAGGCCGAACCCGCGGCCCTGGCAGAGCTCGTCGCCCACTGCGGCCGCCTCCCCCTGGCCCTCACGATCGCGGCGGCCCTCCTCACCGACGACCCCGGCCTCCCCATCGCCGCCCTCGCCGAAGACCTGGCCGACACCCGCACCCGCCTCCAGACCCTCCGGCACGAGGACGCGGCAGGCCGCTCCCTCGCCGTCCGGGCCGCCTTCGACCTGTCGTACGGCCGCCTCACGGAACCCGACGCCCGCCTCTTCCGCCTGCTCCCGGTGAACCCGGGACCCGACCTGTCCACGGAGACGGCCGCGGTCCTCAACTCCTCCCCGGTCCGGGCGACCCGCACGGCACTGGCCGCCCTGGCCCGCGCCTGCCTGATCACGGAGCAGCCGGTGGGCTCCGGCCGCTGGCGCATGCACGACCTGATCCGTCTGTACGCCTCCGAGCTGCCGGCGGGCGAGGACGACGCGGGGGCGCTGGAGCGGCTCATGGTCCACTACTACGTCACCTGCGACGCGGCGGACGACCACCTGCGCGCCCTGCCGGGCCAACCGGTTCCGGACCTCTTCGCCGGTCGCGCCGACGCCCTGGAGTGGCTGGACGCGGAGCGCGCCAACCTGATCGCCACGGTGCCCCTCGCCGCCATGACCGTCCCCCCGGTGGCCCTGCACCTGACCGCGGCCCTCGGCGTCTACCTCCACCTGCGGCGCCACTTCCACGACGCCCTGGCCCTCGGCGAACACGCCCTCGCCGCGGCGCGGGAACTCGAGGACCGTCGCGGCGAGGCCCAGGCCCTCAGCAACCTCGGCAACGACCTGCAGGAACTCCGCCGCTTCGACGAAGCCGCGGCCGCCAACTCCCAGGCCGTCACCATCTACGGCGAACTCGACGACCGGCACAGCGAGGCCCAGGCACTCAACAACCTGGGCAACGCGCTCCAGGAACTCCGCCGGTTCGACGAAGCCATCGCCATCCACACCCAGGCCGCCACGACCTACCGCGAACTCGACGACCTGCACAGCGCGGCCCAGGCACTCAGCAACCTCGGCCTCGGACTCCAGGCGGTCCGCCGCTTCGACCAGGCGATCACCGTCCACACCGAAGCCATCGACATCTTCGAGGAAGTCGGCGACCGGCACGGAAAGGCCCAGGCCCTCAACAACCTGGGCCTCGTGCTCCGCGCGGTACACCGCTACGAGGAAGCCGTCCGCACGCACTCCGAAGATCTCGCCCTCTGCGTCGAGCTCAACGACCGGCACGGCGAGGCGCAGGCACTCAACAACCTCAGCCTCGCGCTGCAGGCGGCCCTCCGCCACGACGAGGCCATCGACGCCCACACCCGGGCCATCGACATCTTCCGAGAGCTCGCCGACCGGCACGGCGAGGCCCAGGCACTCAACAACTTCGGCATCACGCTCCAGGAACTGGACCGTCACGACGAAGCGATCGGCGCCCACGCCCGAGCCGCCGCCACCTACCGCGAGCTCGACGACCGGCACAGCGAGGGAACCGCACTCAACAACCTGGGCCTCGCCCTCCGTGCGCTACGCCGCTACGACGAGGCCGTGGCCGCCCTCGACCAGGCCCTCGTCATCTTCCGGGAGACGGGCGACAGCCACGGCGAGCAACTGACCGCTCAGAACCTCGCCGAATGCCTGAACACAGGCGAAGCCTCCGCCAGGAGACGGCGCTGGTGGCCGTTCGGCAGAAGACGTGCCGGCAGGGTCGAGGCGTAGGCCCCGGCCCGGCCCGCCCGGTCCGGACGCGTCGCCCTGCCGGCGGGGCGGGTGCGCGTCCGGATGCCGAGGGCGGTCCGAGCGCTCAGGGTGTGGCGGCCCGGGAGGACACGGTGCGCGGGAAGGAGACCTCGACGCGACGGTTCTTCTTCCGGCCCTCCTCGGTGCGGTTGTCGGCGATCGGGTAGTCCTCGCTGTAGCCGCGGATCTCGTACGAGGTCCCCGGGTCCAGCTCCCGTGCCAGCACCTGCTGCACGGCGACGGCCCGCTCCTTGGAGAGCTTCAGCCCGTGCTCGTACGTCCCCAGGTTGTCGGTGAACCCGAACACCCGCACCTTCCCGGACCCCTGCGTCCGCACCTCCCCCGCGATGGCGCGGATCCGCGCGGTGGCGGCGGGGCTGAGCTTCGCGCTGTTCTTCGGGAACAGCACCTCCGCCTGGAGCGCGAACGTCACGTCGACGTTCGTGTCCTCACGCCGCTGCTCGCCGCCCTCCTCCTCGACGATCTGCTTGATGTCCAGCACCTTCGCGGGCGCGAGGGTGGCGCCGTCGGGGAGCATCAGGCCGGGAGAGTTGGAGTCGATGGCGGGAGGCGGGGAGGACGTGGTGCTGCCCGGGGGATCGTCGGCGTAGGCCGCCGTCACGGATGTGGCCGACCACACCACCGAGACCACGATCACCATCGCGGCCAGTCTGCGTCGTCGTCCTGTCGTCGTCGTCATGGCGTCGCCTCAGGAGAGCTTGAGCGTGGCAGGTTCGAAGGTGGGCAGTTGGAACGAGACCTCGGTGGTGGCGGCGGGGGGTGCGGGGAACTGCATGAAGACATCAATGGACTTGCCTGCTGACAGGATGCTCAAACCGGTGGTCGCCAACGGGCGGCCGTCCGTGTCTCGTAGGACGTAATAGCGCTTCTTTGCCAGCCCGTCTACAAGGGTGGCCCCACCGAGCGAAGTACCGTGCTTCAACACCTCTGTTTCGTTGCCCCGGACCGCGTCGGGGACCGCCCGTCCCTTGTCCGACGTGTTCTTCAGGCTTCCCTTGACTGTCAGGAAACCACCCGCGTCACGCTCCGCCGATGTGATGGCCAGTTCGAAACCCTCCTGCCCCTTAGCGACAAGCAGGGGCTCCGTCGGTTCCTCAGGACTCGGCTCCGTCTGATTGGAGGCAGCCTGAGAGGACTGCGTCACCGGAGTCGGCTTGTGCGATGCCTTGGGATCGTCGTCGGCAGCACAACCTGCAGCGGTCAAAGAGGCAGCCACCGCGAGGGCGATGAACCCCCCTCTCACATACGAGATGCTCATGAAGGGCATTTCCTTTACTCGTCGTTGCCGGTCAGTCGAACGCGGAAAATGTCACCAGCACCGGGGAGGACGGGGTCATCCGGGTCGATCTCGAAAGGATCGCCATCACACACCAGGCCCACGATTGGTTCAGCTTCCTGCTCCTCCGACTCTTCCGGCGGTGTAGAGGGCGGCTCCGAATCTTGCGGCGGTTCCGACTCCTGCGGCGGTTCCGGCGGATCAAACGAGCAGCGCGGCTCGAGCACCGCTGCGGCAGTGGCCCTCGCCTCACGAGATGCCACGTCTGGAACGATCGACTCGCCTACCGTGTCGTTGGTGTGCACGGTCACCCTGAAACCGAAATCCACAGACTGGCAGTCATCGACCACCGCATCGTTACTGACCGCAAGGCGGGATGCATTTTGACAGGCCAGAGGGACGTCAATGACCACCACGCCATCGACGAATGGCTGCCACTTAGAGGGATCGCCAATCACCTCCAGCCACCCTTCCCGCAGCTGATCCCGGGCGTCCTGCGCCGCTGCAAGCGCTGCCGCATCAGCAGCGGTCTGGGCTCCGTTGCGTACCACCGCAGCCTGCCCCACCGCGAAGTACACCAAGGCGAGAAAGAGGAGTCCGGCAATCACAGCGATGTAGGCGGGAAACGCCTGACCGACCTCTCGTCCCCCGCACCGCATAGCTAGCCGGTCAGATCCGCGATCTTGTTCTTGATGGCTGTCAAAATCGTGGTGCCGATGTCCGTTCCGGTGATCGCGATAACAATCGCCACCACCACCACGATGATCCCCAGGTACTCCACCGCCGTCTGTCCCCGGTCGCCCCGGGTCGTCAGGTGGAGTCGGGCTCTGGTCAGGGCCTTCAGCATGGCGTCGTACATCGTGCTCCCCTCCGAGGTCTGACGCTCGCGCAGTCGCACGGTACGCCCAGGGGACCTGTGGTGGACAGGGGAGCCGAGGTCGTTCGTCAGCTCCGGTTGCGGGCGGGACCATGCACTCCGGAAGGGTATGGCCTGGGGCGGGGGTTCCGTGGGGAGTTGGGGGAACTTTCATGCGGCGTCGCACCGTCCTCACTCCCCCGCGATCGAGCCCAGGTCCGTGCCCGTTCCCAGGAACAGGCCCGCGCCGAGCAGGATCATCGTGGCCGGGACCATCAGCGTGGTGATGACCATGGTCGCCTTCGGGACGGCCTTCGCCGCCTTGCGGCGGGCGTTCTGGGCGTCCGTGCGGCGCATGTCCTCCGCGATCTGGATGAGGGTGTCGACGATGGGGGCGCCCAGCTCCTCGCCCTGCTGCAGGGCCGTCACGAACTGGGCCACCTGTTCGGAGTCGTTGCGGCGGCGGAGTTCGTCGAAGGCCTGGCGGCGGGTGACGCCCATGTCCATCTGGCGGAGGGTGATGCGGAGTTCGTCGGACCAGGGGCCGTCGTACTTCTCCGCGACCCGCTCCAGGGCCTGGCGGAAGCCGAGGCCCGCGGAGACGACGACGGCCAGGACGTCGAGGAAGTCGGGGAGGGTGCGTTCGATCTGGTCCTTGCGGATGCGGACCGCGGACCAGATGCCGACCTCCGTCCAGAACGCGCCGAAGGCGAAGAGGAGCGCGGCCGTGACGTACGAGCCCTTCGTCAGCATCAGGAGGCCGCCGAGGCCGCCCAGGAAGCCGTACACCGCCCGCCGCGCCCCGTAGCGGTCGATCGTGAGGCCCCCGGGGTTGCCCGCCAGGTCGATCCGGCGGCGGACCGCTCCGACCCGTTTCGGGCCCATCCAGCGCAGGACGGTCGGGGACCAGCGCATGCCGAGGCGGTCCACGGCGGAGTCGACGGCGCCGGTGCGGGTCGCGCCGACCTCCAGGGCGAGGCGGAGGTCGTCGGGGAGGCGGGCGTCGGCGCGGTACAGGCGGAGCCCGTACGCGAAGCCGGCGACGGAGAGGCCCGCGAGGAGGGCGATGGCGAGTTCCAGCATCGGTGGCACCGGCCCCTATACGTCGATCTTCGAGAAGCGGCGGATGACGGCGAAGCCCAGCACGTACAGCGCGCACGCCACGATCACCGCGCCCTGGCCCAGCGGCGAGCCGGTCATGCGGTCGAGGGCGCCGGGCTGCATGTTGTCGATGAGGAGCAGCGAGCCGAAGCCGATGACGGGGACCGCGTAGGCCGTCATGCTCACCTGGGAGAGCTGGGTGCGGACCTCGCGCCGGGTCTCCTTGCGCTGCTCCAGCGTCTCGGTGAGGTTGCGGAGGGAGGAGACGACCGTGCCGCCGGCCCTGTTCGCGAGGACCAGGGTCGTGACCAGGACCACCAGTTCCCGGGAGGGGAGGCGTTCCGCCAGTTCGGCCAGCGCGTCGTCCAGCGGGGTTCCCACCGCCAGCTGCTGCGCCACCTTCTCCAGTTCGTCGCCCGCCGGGGCCTCCATCTCGTCGGCCGCCAGGCTTATCGCCATGCGGAGGGCGAGGCCCGCCTGGGTGGCGTTGGCCAGGATGCGGGAGAGTTCCGGGAGCTGGTTGATGAAGCGCTCGATCCGCTTCTGGCGCTGCCAGTTGAGGTAGCCGAGGGCCACCCACACGCCGAGCAGACCGCAGATCGGGCCGAAGAACGGGGAGAGGGCCGACTGGCCGACGGTCCAGAGGACGGCCACCGAGGCCGCCAGGGCGACCGTGAACTCGCCCGGCGTCACGTCGAGTCCGGTCGCCGCGATCCGGCGCTCCAGGTTGCGTCCGAGGGCGGTGGCCCTGACCCGCCGGTCCAGGGACGGGAAGCGGCGCCTGCGGCGGCCCGTCGTCTCGGGCGCGGCGGTGTCGTCGAGGCGGGCGACGAGCGCGGCGTGGCGGCGGGCGCCGTTCGCGTACACCTGGACGCCGGTGACACCGAGGACGCAGGCGAGCAGCGCCACGCCGGTCGTCAGCCAGAAGGGATCGGTCATGGGGCGCTCCTACGTCGCTTCTCGGGTGGCGAGTTCGGTGTCGGTGGCGGCGACGCCGAAGGCCGGTGGTACGGGCTGGCCCGCCATGTAGAGGCGTTCGGCGACGCGGCGCGGGAGCGGGTGGTGGACGTAGTGGCCGTGGACGCGTCCGTCGGCGGAGAGGGGCTCGGCGCGGAAGTGGCAGACGGTGGCGAGGAGGAAGCGCTCGCGGCCGTGGGAGGCGAGGATCGCGATCTCGGTGACGCGGCGGGTGCCGTCGGGATGGCGGGTGAGCTGGACGAGGACGTCGACGGCGCTGTTGATCTGGTCGCGCAGGGCCTCGAAGGGGACCTTGACCTCGGACATGGAGGCGAGGGTCTGGAGCCGCATCAGGGCGTCCTCGGCCGAGTTGGCGTGGACGGTGGCGAGGGAGCCGTCGTGGCCGGTCGACATGGCCTGGAGCATGTCGAGGGTCTCGCCGCCGCGGACCTCGCCGACGATGATCCGGTCGGGGCGCATCCGGAGGGAGTTGCGGACGAGGTCGCGGATGGTGACCTGGCCGCGGCCCTCGATGTTCGGCGGGCGGGCTTCGAGGCGGATGACGTGGGACTGCTGGAGCTGGAGTTCGGCGGAGTCCTCGATGGTGATGATCCGTTCCCCGTCGGGGACGAGGCCGGAGAGGGCGTTGAGGAGGGTGGTCTTCCCGGTGCCGGTGGCGCCGGAGACGATGATGTTGAACTTCGCCTGGACCAGGCCGGAGAGGAGCATCAGCATCTGCTCGTCGAGCGAGCCGAGGCCGATCATCTCGTGGAGTGTGTAGGCGCGGGGGAAGCGGCGGATGGTGAGGGTGGCGCCGGTGAGGGAGAGCGGCGGGATGATGACGTTGACGCGTTCGCCGGAGGGGAGGCGGGCGTCGACCATCGGGTTCGACTCGTCCACGCGGCGGTTGACGGTGGAGACGATCCGCTCGATGGTCTGCATCAGCTGGTCGTGGGAGGCGAAGCGGAGCGGGAGGAGTTCGACGCGGCCGGCCCGCTCGATGTAGATCTGGTCGGGTCCGTTGACCATGATCTCGGTGATGGAGGCGTCTTCGAGGAGCGGTTCGAGGACGCCGAGGCCGAGGGCCTCGTCGACGACGCGGCGGATCAGCCGGCCGCGTTCGGCGGTGGAGAGGACCGGGCCCTCGCGGCTGATGATGTGGCCGAGGACACGTTCGAGCCGGGCCCGGCGCTCGCCGGCCGCGAGCGCGGACATCTCGGTGAGGTCGATCTCCTCGAGGAGTTTGGCGCGGAAGGACGCGACCAGGTGGCCGTCCTCGCGGCCTCCGCCGGGACCGAGGGCGCGCGGGTCGTCGCCGGCGTGGTGGATGCGGGCGCGCAGGCTCATGGGACCTCGTCCTCCTGCGGGGTGTAGGGCATGGTGGCGGTCCTGGTGACGGGGTCGAAGTTCCAGAAGGGGACGACCCGGGGGACCTCGACGGTGACGGTGACGGTGACCTGCCCGTCGCCCTCGACGGGGTCGCCGCCGCCGACGGTGAGCCAGCCGCTGACCGCCGACCGCGCCGCCGCCGCCGCGTCCGGCGCGTCCTCGGCGTCGCTGGACGCCGCCCGTGCCGCCGCCCGCGCCGCCGTCCCCGCCTGCTGCGCGGCGTACGCGGCGAGCCCGAGCTGGAGCCCCGCGAGTCCGACGAGGAGGAGGATGGGGAGGAAGCCGAGGTACTCGATGGCCGCCTGACCGCGGTCGCGGACCGTGGAGGGAGGGGCGGTACGGCTCCGAAGGCCGTCGTCCCGTCTCCTCGTACCGCCCCGCCGGGCACCGCCCCGAGGCCCTTCGGCGCGCACGCCCGTGCCTCGCGCACCGCCCCGCGCGGGGGCGCCCCCCCGCGGCGCCGCGCCCGCGCCCCCACCGTCGGCACCGCCCCCCCCGGCCGCGCCCGCGCCGCCGGGGGTCGCCCGGGCGCGTGTAAACA
>NZ_JBHTST010000023.1:4201-48949 GCF_042794995.1 Streptomyces sp. NPDC056503 | reverse complement strand
CGCTTTTGCTCTCGTGGGCTCGGACATTCCTATACCCGCCCGCCCCCCCCCCGCGCGGGGCCCCCCCCCCGCGTCTCCGCGCCCGCGCCCCGACCGTCGGCACCGCCCCGCCGGGCAGCGCCCGCGCCGCCGGTGGTCGCCCGGGCCGGGAGTCGTCCCGTACGCCTCACTCGTCCGTCACCTCCCCCTCGTACACCGCGCCGGCCGTCGCCTCGACGCCCGGGAAGCCGCCCAGGCCGGGGAAGAGGATCGGGGTGTCGACGGTGACGGTCGCGGTGACCATGCCGTCCGCCGGGCCGGTGCAGCTCACC
This sequence comes from Streptomyces sp. NPDC056503, assembly GCF_042794995.1. Lineage (NCBI taxonomy): Bacteria > Bacillati > Actinomycetota > Actinomycetes > Kitasatosporales > Streptomycetaceae > Streptomyces > Streptomyces sp. NPDC056503. The sequence continues at coordinate 48,638 of NZ_JBHTST010000023.1, read as the reverse complement.
GCGCCGGACCAGGCGCCGTCCAGGTGCCGGGTCCCCGCCTCTTCGTAGGGGCCGTCCACCGCGCAGACCCGCGCCGCCTCGTCCGCCGCGTTGCCCGCCAGGGTGTAGGTGTAGCCGACGAGGACCACCTGCCACAGCAGCGCGAGGGTCAGCAGGATCAGGGGCACCATGCCGGCGAACTCCACCGCCACCTGGCCCCTGTCTCCGCTTCCCCGCAGCCGGCGCATGGTTCAGCGGCCTCCGCCGCGGCGGCGCAGGCCGAGGGAGCCGCGGTCGCCGGCGCGGGCGAGCTGCTTGCCGGGGGCGGCGGGTGCGCCGGCCGGGGGGCCGGTGAGGCCCAGTTCGGCGGCGAGGGACCACAGGGCCTGCTTGACGGTGGAGCGGGCGTCGAGTTCGTGGAGGCGGCCGGCGTCGACGACGGCCTGGAGTTCCTTGTAGGCGGCGGGGACGGTGACGCCGGCGATGCGGGTGCCGGTGATCTTCTGGACCAGGGGTGGCTGGATCTCGCTGGTGCGGGAGTGGCGGTTGACGAGGGCGAGGGTGTGCTCGGCCTTGCGGACCTGGAGCCGTTCCCACATCCGTACGGTCCGCTTGGCGGCGCGGACGGCGATGACGTCGGGGGTGGTGACGAGGAGGGCGGTGTCGGCCATCTCGACGGCGGCGGCGTTGGCGCTGTCGAGGCGGGAGCCGCAGTCGACGACGACGACCTCGTGCCGGCCGCGCAGGGCGCTGACGATCTGGCGGACGGCGCGGTCGGTGACCTCCTCGCCGCGTTCGCCCTCGCCGGGGGCGAGGAGGAGGGAGAGGCCGGTCTCGTGGACGTAGACGGCGTCCTGGAGGACGCGGGGCGAGATGTCGGTGATGGCGGCGAGGTCGGCGGCGGAGCGGCGGAACTGGACGTCGAGGTAGGAGGCGAGGTCGCCGCTCTGGAGGTCGAGGTCGACGAGGGCGACGGTGCGGCCGGCGGCGCGGGCGGCGAGGGCGAGCTGGACGGCGGTGAGGGTGGTGCCGACGCCGCCCTTGGCGCCGCTGACGGTGACGACGGTGCCGCCGGGTCCCGCGAGGAGTTCGGCGGCGCCGCCGCCGAGGTGGCGGCGGAAGCCGGCGGACCACTGGGCGGCGGCCTGGACGCGGCCGGCCAGCTCCTCGTAGCCGAGCGGGAGGGAGACGAGGCCGCGGGCGCCGGAGTCCATGGCGGCGGAGAGCAGGCCGGGTCCGGTGTCGGCGGTGATGAGGACGACGCCGACGGCGGGGAAGCGGAGGGCGACCTCGCGGACGAGGTCGAGGGCGGGGACGGGGCCGATCCGCTCGTGGACGAGGACGACCTCGGGGAGCGCGTCGAGGGATTCGGCGGCGAGCCTGGCGAGGGTGTCGACGAGCTGGGTGGAGTCGGGGACGGGCGGGGCCGGTTCGGCGTCGGGGAGCTGGCCGAGGAGGGTGGCGACGGCCCGGGCGGCGTCGGGGTCGCCGACGGCCGGCAGGATCCTGGTGGGCATGGCCGGGCCTCACTTGTCCTTGTCGAGCGTGTAGGTGCGGTCGCCGGGGGCGGGCTTGGCGGGGGCGCCGTCGGCGGAGGGGGCGACGAGGGCGAGGCGTACGTGCTCCGCGAAGGATTCGGCGTAGGCGACGCGCTGGGTGTCCTGGCCGGAGAGGGCGAAGGTGATGGGGACGGCTTCGGTGGCGGTGCGGGAACCGGACTTGGGCTTGCCGAAGGGCGTGAGGGTGCCGACGTCGATGACGCGGGCGGCGGCGACGAGGAGGCGGGACTGGCTGGGTTCGCCCTTCTTGTCGCCGGCGAAGGTGGCGTAGATGTTGACGGTGGCGCCGGGGGTGATCTTGCCGGCGACGCCGGTGGCGGCGTCGATCATGATGGCGATCTCCTGCTCGCCCGGCCGGAGGGCGGGGCGGGGGACGATCATGTCCTTCTGGAGGAGCGAGCCGGCCTTGAGGCGGGTGACGGCGGTCTTGCCCTCGATCTGGGCGAGGTCGGTGACGGCGGTCTCGGAGAGCCAGCGCTCGGGCATGGAGATCTTCTCGAAGTCGCCCGCGCTCAGCCGCTTGTAGGGCTCGACGTCCTTCTTGACCCGGTACGCGGTGGTCTCCGGCCCGACCTTGGCGTTCACGTCGCTGATGACCGCGAGGACGCCGGCGAAGGCGCCGAGGGCGCAGAGGACGGAGAGCAGCAGCAGGATGACGCCGCGGCGCTGGCGGGAGTTCATCGGGTTTCCTCGTTCATCGGGTCACCGGCCCGCCTGGGCCGGGGCGGTGGTGCCGCCCGCCAGGGGGGCGGCGCAGAAGCCGCAGCGGTCGCCGATGAGGTCCATGCCGCACCAGTGGCAGGTCTCGCGGCGTACCGAGGCGACGAGTCGGTGGAGGACGGGCAGGTCGGGGAGGTAGGCGGCGAACTCGGTGAGCTTGGCGGTGCCCCACCAGGCGGGCGAGGAGGCGGGGAGGGCGGTCTCCTCGACGGGGCCGGCGACGGCCCAGCGGGGGGCGAGGGCGGTGGTGGGCCATTCGGTGGCGAGCTGGCCGCGGGCGATCATCAGCCGGGTGGTGAACTCGGGTCCGGTGAAGCCGGATTCGTCGGCGCCGACGCGGACGATCCGGGGGGTGGGACCGGCGAGGACGGCGAAGTGGGCGCCGGGGAGCCAGCCCTTGAGGTGGGAGCCGAGGGTGACGGGGACGCGGTCGAGGCGGGAGACGGAGCCGAGGACGGCGCCCGCGTAGATGTAGTGGGCGAGCAGCCGGGCGGCGGAGGCGAGGACTCCGGGGCTGATGTCGCAGGCGGAGAGCTGGCGGAGCTGGCGGACCAGGACGGCGGCGCCGAGCGGCGGCAGGTCGGTCCTGACCAGGGCGATCCGGTCGCTCTCCAGGAGGCCGCGGACGGTGTGGAGGCGGTGGGCGACGGCGGGTGGCGCGGAGGTGGGGCAGACGACGAGGACGTGGCCGAAGCGGTCGACGAGGCGGCGGAGTTCGGTGACGGAGTCGTCGAGGGTGCGGGCCGCGGGGTCGGCGAGCACGGCGGCGTTGGGGGTCGCGGGGTCGGTGGGCGGCAGCACGAGATCGGCGCCGGTGACCGCGATCGCTGTCGGCACGTCAGCCCCCGTCCTTCCCGGCCCGCCCGGCCGTTCGGCCGTACGCGTCCCCTCCGGCCCGCACCGGCCTTCCCGTCCCCTCGGTACGGCTGTTCTGCACCTTATCCACGCGGACCGGGGTGGTGAACACACAATCCGTCAACTCCCACCCCCTTTCGCGTCACCGGATTCCGAGGCTCCGCCCGCCACCGGTCTTTGCCAGAGGTCTTGACAACGCAATTGGTCTGGACCAACTTGGTGCGACGACGGCGGTGGCCACCTCCCGAACCCCCTGACCTGACCGCAGTTCCCCGTACGACGACGTACGGCACCTCCAGCTCCCGACTCCCCCACCGGAGGATGCACGTGGACCGCACCACCACCCGCCCGGCCGCGCGCCGCTGGCTCGGCGGAGCCCTCGCGCTCGCCGTCGGATCCGGCCTCGCCCTCGTCGGCGGCGCCGGCACCGCCCTCGCCGCCGACGTCAACAACGCCCGGAACGCGGGCTTCGAGAACGGCCTGGCCAACTGGGCCTGCTCGGCCGGCAGCGGCACCGCCGTCGCCACCCCGGCCCACAGCGGCGCCGGCGCGCTGAAGGCCCTCCCCGCCGGTCTCGACAACGCCAAGTGCGCGCAGACCGTGACCGTGAAGCCCAACTCCACCTACACGCTGAGCGCCTGGGTCCAGGGCGGTTACGCCTACCTCGGCGCGAGCGGCACCGGGACCGGCACCGGCACCGTCTCCACCTGGACGCCCGACTCCCCGTCCTGGAAGCAGCTCACCACCACCTTCACCACCGGCGCCTCGACCACCTCGGTCGAGATCTACACCCACGGGTGGTACGGCACCGCCGCCTACCACGTGGACGACGTCAGCGTGTACGGCCCCGACGGCGGCGGCGGCCAGGACCCCGACCCGGTGGTCCCCGGCACGCCCGCCGGGCTCGCCGCCGGCACGCCCACCACCAGCGCGGTCCCGCTGAGCTGGGGCGCGGTCTCCGGCGCGACGGGCTACAAGGTGTACCGGGACGGCGCGCTCGCCGCGACCGTCGGCGGCACCTCCACCACGGTCACCGGCCTCACCGCCGACACCGCGTACTCCTTCCAGGTCGCGGCCACCAACGCGGCGGGCGAGTCCGCCAAGTCGGCGGCCGTGAGCGCCCGCACGGCCAAGAGCGGCGGTGGCGGCGGCGACAACCCGGCCGTCCCGAAGCACGCGGTCACCGGCTACTGGCAGAACTTCGACAACGGCGCCGCCAAGCAGAAGATCCGCGACGTCCAGGCCGCGTACGACATCATCGCCGTCTCCTTCGCGGACTCGACGACCACGCCCGGCCAGATCACCTTCAACCTCGACCCGGCCGTCGGCTACACCTCGGTCGCCGACTTCAAGGCCGACATCGCGGCCAAGAAGGCGGCCGGCAAGTCGGTGATCATCTCGGTCGGCGGCGAGAAGGGCAACGTCACGATCAACAGTGACGCCAGCGCCGCCGCCTTCGCGAACAGCGCCTACGCCCTCTTCCAGGAGTACGGCTTCAACGGGATCGACATCGACCTCGAGCACGGCATCAACTCCACCTACCTGACCAAGGCGCTGCGCCAGCTGTCCGCCCTGGCGGGCCCGAAGATGGTCCTGACGATGGCCCCCCAGACCATCGACATGCAGTCCACGGGCAGCGAGTACTTCAAGACCGCGCTCGCCGTGAAGGACATCCTCACGGTGGTCAACACCCAGTACTACAACAGCGGTTCGATGCTCGGCTGCGACGGCAAGGTCTACAGCCAGGGCTCGGTGGACTTCCTCACCGCGCTCGCCTGCATCCAGATCCAGGGCGGCCTCGACCCGTCCCAGGTCGGCCTGGGCGTCCCCGCCTCCACCCGGGGCGCGGGCAGCGGCTACGTCGCCCCGTCGGTCGTGAACAGCGCGATCGACTGCCTCACCAAGCTGACCGGCTGCGGCACCTTCAAGCCCGCCCAGGCCTGGCCGACCCTCCGGGGCGCCATGACCTGGTCGACCAACTGGGACGCGACGGCCGGCAACGCCTGGTCGAACGCGGTCGGCCCGCACGTCCACGGCCTGCCGTAACCCCCGCACACCCCCATCGCGGCGCCGCCGGTCCTCCGGCGGCGCCGTGCCGCGTTTCCGGGGGTTCCGTCGCCTAGCGTGACAACGACCATGGCCGAACCTGCTCTCTTGACCCGTCCATGACATGGCCCTCACCATGTGCCCCGGACACCCGCACCTGTTGTCGCACTCCCCCACACTCCCCACCCAGGAGACACCATGCGACGTCCCCGAAGCGGCAGAAGGTCCGCCACCCTCGCGGCCCTCGTGGCGCTCGCCCTCGCGGCGCCCCTCTCCGCCCTCTCCTCTCCCGCCGGAGCCGATCCGGCGACCGCCGCCAGAGGCGGCGAGGAGGTGATCCGGCAGTACGAGATCGCCGGGCCCTCCACCTCCGCCGCCCGCTCCGCGCTCACCGCCACCGGCGTCTCGATCGACGAGGTCGACGCCCGCTCGGTCGTGGTCAGCGCCGACGAGCGGGAGCTGGGCCGGCTCAAGGCCCTCGGCTACGCGCCGGTCGCCCTCCCCGCCCCGCCCGACCGGGGCGAGGCCGCCCGATCGGCCCTCGGCCCGCTCGACTTCCCGTCCGCCGACGCGAAGTACCACAACCACGCCGAGATGACGGCGGAGATCGACCAACGGCTCGCCGCGTACCCGTCGATCATGAGCAAGCGGGTCATCGGCAAGAGCTACCAGGGCCGCGACATCGTCGCCATCAAGATCAGCGACAACGTGGCCGCGGACGAGAACGAGCCGGAGGTCCTCTTCACCCACCACCAGCACGCCCGCGAGCACCTCACCGTCGAGATGGCGCTCTACCTGCTGCGCGAGCTGGGCGCGGGGTACGGCTCCGACGCCCGCGTCACGAAGATGGTGAACGACCGCGAGATCTGGATCGTGCCGGACCTCAACCCGGACGGCGGCGAGTACGACATCGCCTCCGGCTCCTACCGCAGCTGGCGCAAGAACCGGCAGCCCAACTCCGGCTCGTCGTACGTCGGCACCGACATGAACCGGAACTGGGACTACAAGTGGGGCTGCTGCGGCGGCTCCTCCGGCACCAAGAGCTCGGAGACCTACCGGGGCGCCGCCCCCGAGTCGGCCCCCGAGGTGAAGGTCGTCGCCGACTTCGTCCGCTCGCGGGTGGTCGGCGGCAAGCAGCAGATCACCGCGGCCATCGACTTCCACACCTACAGCGAGCTGGTCCTCTGGCCCTTCGGCTGGACGACGGCGAACACCACCACCGGCATGACGCAGGACGACCGCGACGCCTTCGCGACCGTCGGCGGCAAGATGGCCGCGAGCAACGGCTACACGCCCGAGCAGTCCAGCGACCTCTACATCACGGACGGCTCGATCGACGACTACCTGTGGGGCGTGCACAGGATCTTCGGGTACACCTTCGAGATGTACCCGGCCTCGTCCGGCGGGGGCGGCTTCTACCCGCCCGACGAGGTGATCGAGCGCGAGACGAGCCGCAACCGCGACGCCGTCCTCCAGCTCCTGGAGAACGCGGACTGCATGTACCGCTCGATCGGCAAGCAGACGCAGTACTGCGCGGCCTGACCCGGCCGACCGGCCCGACCGCGCGGATCGGGCCGACCACGCGGACCGGCCCGACCGTGCGGGCCGGTCCGACCGCGCGGGCCGGTCCGACCGCGCGGGCCGGCCTGACGGTGCCTCAGGCGGTCTCGTCGAAGTAGGCGTCCAGCACCGCGTCGAGTTCCGACTCCCACGCGGTGACGCGCCCCCTGTCCGGCGCGATGATCTCGATCGGGTACCAGCGCCGGTCAGGGGTGTGCACGGTGACGGTGAACCGCTTGCCGAAACGCCCCTTCTCGCTCTCGACGGCGGCGAGCTCGTCCCAGCGGAACTCGCACGCCTCCTCGTCGTAGCTCAGCCGCACGCCCTCGGCGTCGGCGACGATCCGGCCCCGCCGGTCGGCGGCCTCGAAGACCGGCCCGTCGGCGGGCTCCTCACCGGGCTCCGCCGCAGGCGCGGGCCGCTCGTCGTCGGCCGTCCCGGGCGCGTCCTCGACGACGGGGGCCGGCTCTCCGGCGGGCTCCTCCGGCTCCGCCGGCGCGGCTCCCGTGATGCCCGGGACGAACGACGGGTCGGCCGAAGCGGCCCGCAGGGGCTCGATTATGGGTCCGTTGCTCTGCTCCACGGCGGCAGTATGGCCGACGCGGCTGTGAAGGGACCCTCCGGGGTCCCGCGCTCCCCTCCGGGACCCTCCGGGACCCCGCGGGACTCAGCCGAGGACGGCCAGCGCGTCGATCTCGACGAGGAGGCCCGCGGGCAGGCCGACGTAGACGGTGGTGCGCGCGGCCGGCGGGGCCTTGAGCTCCTGCTCCTCGAAGTACTGGTTGTAGATCGCGTTCATCTCGGCGAAGTGGTCCACGTCCGTCAGGTAGACGCGCATCATCATCACGTCGTCCCAGCTCGCGCCGCCCTCCTCCAGGATCGCCTTGACGTTGGCGAAGGTCTGGAGGGTCTGCTCACGCAGGGTGGGACCGGCCGGCGTCGGCGGCCGCCCCTCGGCGGCGGGGAGGAAGCCGACCTGCCCGGCGACCTGGAGGATGTTCCCCTTGCGCACGCCGTGCGAGAACTTCGCGGGCGGGGCGGTGTGGGTGGCGGGGGTGATCGCGGTCTTCTCACTCATCGACGCTTGCCTCTGTTTCCTTCGGTGGGGTGGTGCCGGAGTAGTCGTGGCTGATCGCCTCCGCCGTGCGGCGCACCAGCGGCAGCAGCGCGAGCAGTTCCTCCGCCGTGACGACCACGTTGGGCGCGGAGACGGACATCGCGGCGACGACCCGCCCGTCGGCGCCGCGGATCGGGGCGGCGACGCAGTTGATGGACTCCTCGTGGCCGCCGAGGTCGGTGGCCCAGCCCTGCTCGCGCACGGTGGCCAGCTCGTGGAGGAACGCGGCGGCGTCGGGGGTCGAGCGGGGCGTGTAGCGGGGGTAGTCGAGCCGGGCGGCGAGGGCGCGGCGTTCGGGCTCGGACAGGTCGGCGAGGAGGAGCTTGGCGACGGCGGCGACGGTGATCGCGACGGGCTTGCCGATCCGCGAGTACATGCGGACGGGGTAGCGGCTCTCCACCTTGTCGATGTAGAGCACCTCGCCGTCCTCGTGGACGGCGAGGTGGACGGTGTGGCCGGTGCGTTCGTTGAGGGCGGCGAGGTGGGGGTGGGCGATCTCGCGCACGTCGAGGTTCTCGACGGCCTCCTGGGCGAGGGCGAAGAGCCGGGCGCCGAGGCGGTAGCGCTGGTCCCCCTGCCGGTAGACGAGCCCGTGCTCGTGCAGCGTCCGCAGCAGCCGCAGCGCGGTGGACTTGTGCACCCCGAGCCGGTCGGCGACCTGTCCGAGGTCGGCGGGCCCCTGCGCGAGCAGCGGCAGGATGCTGAGCGCGCGGTCGACGGTCTGGCTCATCGGGTACGTACCTCCTCGTCGGCCTCCGTGTCGGCGGACGTCCACCCGGGGCCGAGGTGCAGTCTCCCCCAGGCCCCGTCGTCGAGTCCGGCGAGCCGGTCGGCGTGGGCGCGGCGGGGCGGCACGGCGAGGTCCCCGGGGACGGTGAGCGCGGCGGCGGCCACGAGGTGGCCGTGCCGCAGCCGGGCCTCCATGGGCAGCCCGCGCAGCAGCGCGGAGAGGAACCCGGCGGCGAAGCCGTCGCCGGCGCCGACCGAGGCGACGACGTCGACGCGGGGCGCGGGGCCGGCGGTGACGGTGTCGGGGCCTCCGCCGGGCGCGCGTTCGTAGGCGATCGCGGGGCCCGCTCCGCCCTTCACGACCAGCACGGCGGGCCGGGGCAGGAGGGCGCGGACGGCGTCGGCGTCGGGGGTGCCCCAGAGGTGTTCGGCCTCGTCGGCGCCGACGAGGACGAGGTCGGCGCGGGCGGCGAGGTCGAGGAGCACCTCGGCGGCCCCGCCGCCGGGCCAGAGCGCCGGCCGGTGGTTGACGTCGAAGGAGACGAGCGGGCGGCCGGGGCGCGGCTCGGTCAGCTCGTACAGCAGCGCCCGGCAGTCCTCGGAGAGCGCGGCGGTGATGCCGGTGAGGTGGAGGATCGCCGCGTCGGCGACGGTGTCGTACGGGAGCGTCGCCGGGGACATGGCGGAGGCGGCGGAGCCGGCCCGGTAGTAGACGACCTCGTGCGCGTCGGTGGACCGGTCCGCGTCGGTGCGGAAGTAGACGCCGGTGGGCCGGTGCGGGTCGCGTCGGACGGCTCCGGTGTCGACTCCGTACGCTGCGATGGTGTCGAGCAGGTGGTCGCCGAAGCCGTCGGCGCCGACCCGGCCGATCCAGCGGACGCGGTGCCCGGCGGCGGCGAGGGCGCAGGCGACGTTGGACTCGGCGCCGCCGACGGCGCGGGTGAAGGCGGGGACGTCGGCGAGTCGGCCCGGCCGGGAGGGCAGGAAGGTCACCATGGACTCGCCGACGCAGACGACCTCGGGGGGCGGTCCGGCCACTGTCACGCTCCTGCTGGTCCTCGGGCCTGCGTGCCGTGTCCATTGACCCGGCCTCGGCCCGGATGTTAGACAGCGGTGAGCGATATACGCAATGGGCGTTGCGTACAGTGCAACGCCGGAGGAGGATCCATGCCGGACGAGCTGGCGAACGAGCGCGTCGACCACCGCTTCAAGGGCCTGCCGCCGGACGCCGAGGGCCTGACCGTCGGCGAGCTGGCCGCCCAGCGCCGCTCCCTCTTCACCGGCGGCTTCACCACCCCGGTCCTCGCCCTCTCCGCCGAGTCCGTCGAGCACAACCTCCGCGCCCTGGAGGAGTACGCCGAGCGCCACGGCCTCGCCTTCGCCCCGCACGGCAAGACCTCGATGGCGCCGGTCCTCTTCCACCGCCAGATCGAGCACGGCGCCTGGGGCATCACCGCCGCCGTCCCCCACCAGGTCCGGGTCTGCCGCGCCCACGGCGTCGACCGGGTCTTCCTCGCCAACGAGGTCGTCGACCCGGCGGCGCTGCGCTGGCTCTCCGCCGAGCTGGACGCCCACCCGGACTTCCGCCTGGTCTGCTACGTCGACTCGGTGCGCGGGGTCGAGCTGATGGACGGGGCGCTGCGCGCGGCCGGGGCCCGGCGCCCGCTGGACGTGGTGGTGGAGCTGGGCGCCGGCGACGGGGCCCGCACCGGCGCCCGCACGGAGGCGGAGTGCGCGGCCGTCGCCGACGCCGTCGCCGCCACGACGACCCTCCGGCTCGTCGGCGTCGCCGGCTACGAGGCCGAGGTCCCGGGCGCCGACGGGGAGTCGGTGCGCGCCTGGCTGCGCCGGCTCACCGGCCTCGCCGTCGCCTTCGACAAGGACGGCCGCTTCGACCCGTCCGCCGGCGAGATCGTGGTGAGCGCGGGCGGCAGCGCGTGGTTCGACGCGGTCGCCGACGTCTTCGCGGAGATCCCCGGTCTCTCCCTCCCGGTCCTGAAGCTGCTGCGCTCCGGCGCGTACGTCTCGCACGACGACGGCCAGTACCGCGAGAAGACCCCCTTCAACCGGGTCCCCGAGGAGGGCGTCCTCCAGCCCGCGTTCCGCCTCTGGTCGCAGGTGGTGTCCCGCCCGTCCGCCGGGCAGGCGTTCACCAACGCGGGCAAGCGGGACGCCGCGTACGACCTCCACCTGCCGGAGGCGCAGGTGGTGCGCTCCGCCCGGACCGGCGAGGTCCGCCCGGCCGACGGGGTCGCCGTCACCGCCCTCTCCGACCAGCACGCCTGGCTGCGCACCGAGGACGGCGCGGACGTGGAGGTCGGCGACTGGGTCGGGATGGGCCTGTCCCACCCGTGCACCTCCTTCGACAAGTGGCAGCTGATCCCGCTGGTCGAGGCGGACGGCACGGTCGTCGACTACGTCCGCACCTTCTTCTGACCGGGGGCCGGGGATGATGGATCTCGTCTTCCGGGACGCCGAGGTCGTCGACGGCTCCGGCGCGCCCTCGTACCGGGCCGACGTGGCGGTCGAGGACGGCCGGATCGTCTCGATCGTGAAGGAGGCCGCGGCGGCCGGCTGCCAGCGGCCGACGGCCCGCCGGAGCGTCGACGCGGAGGGGCTGGTCCTCTCCCCCGGCTTCGTCGACATGCACGCCCACAGCGACCTCGCGCTGCTCCGGGACCCGGACCACGGCGCGAAGGCCGCACAGGGCGTGACCCTCGAGGTCCTGGGCCAGGACGGGCTGTCGTACGCGCCGGTGGACGACCGCACCCGCGAGGAGGTGCGGCGGGCGATCACCGGCTGGAACGGCGACGGGTCCGACCTGGACCTGGACTGGCGGACGGTCGGCGAGTACCTGGACCGGCTCGACACCGCCCACGGCGGCCGGGGCATCGCGGTGAACGCCGCCTACCTCGTCCCGCAGGGCACGGTCCGGATGTACGCGATGGGCTGGGAGGACCGGCCCGCGACCCCCGCCGAACTCGACCGGATGCGCCGTCTCGTCGCCGAGGGCCTCGCGCAGGGCGCCGTCGGCATGTCCTCCGGCCTCACCTACACCCCCGGCATGTACGCCCCCGACGCCGAACTCGCCGAACTGTGCCGGGTGGTGGCGGAGTACGGCGGCTACTACTGCCCCCACCACCGCAGTTACGGGGCCGGCGCGCTGCGCGCGTACGAGGAGATGATCGCGCTGACCCGGGAGGCGGGCTGCGCGCTCCACCTCGCGCACGCCACGCTGAACTTCGCCGGGAACGAGGGCCGCGCGCCGGAGCTCCTCGCCCTCCTCGACCGGGCGCTGGACGCCGGCGCGGACCTCAGCCTCGACACGTACCCGTACACCCCCGGCTGCACGACCCTGCTCGCGCTGCTCCCCTCCTGGGCGCAGGAGGGCGGCCCGGAGGCGGTCCTCGGGCGGCTCGCGGACGGGGCGACGGCGGAGCGGATCCGCCACGACCTGGAGGTGACCGGCTCGGACGGCTGCCACGGGGTGCCGGTCGACTGGGGGACGGTGGAGGTCTCGGGCGTCACGGACCCGTCGCTGACCGACCGGGTGGGCCGGCGGCTCGCCACCTGGGAGGAGGCGCGGGCGCTGCTCCTCGCCGACCGGCTCGGCTCGACGATCCTCCAGCACGTCGGCCACGAGGAGAACGTGCGGGCGATCATGCGCCACCGGGTCCACACCGGCGGCTCGGACGGCATCCTCCAGGGCGCCAAGCCGCATCCGCGCGCCTACGGCACCTTCCCCGAGTACCTGGGCCGCTACGTCCGCGAGGAGGGCGTCCTCTCCCTGGAGGAGTGCGTGGCCCATCTGACCTCGCGCCCGGCGGCCCGGCTCCGGCTGCCCGACCGGGGCCTGGTCCGGGAGGGGTACGTGGCGGACCTGGTGCTCTTCGATCCGGCGACGGTCGCGGCGGGAGCCACGTACGACGCCCCGCGCACCCTCCCCGTCGGCATCCCGCACGTCCTGGTGGACGGCCGCTTCGTGATCGAGGACGGGCGCCGCACGGACGCCCTGGCGGGGCGCGCGATCCGGCGGACGCCGGTGCGGGGGGTCTAGGCCCGCTCCGGGCCGGGCCCCTGTTCGGGCCTCTCGGATCGGGCCGGGTTCCTCACCGGCCCCGTGGAGGCCCGGATGACGGGTTCCGGGTCGGATCCGGGGCCGGGCCGCCCGGCGCGAGGCGGCGCGGGCGATCGGCGTGCCGCCGGGGCGCCGCCGGGGCCGTGGTCACCCGGGGGTTCCGGCCGTGCGCCGGGCCGGCGGGGCGGGCTCGGCCGGACAGGCGACGGCGGTGGTGGGCCACCGGTTCCGTCGGAGCCACACCGCGCCCAGGGCCAGGACGAGGACGGCGGCGACGAAGCCGTACCAGGGGGTGGAGCCGGAGGGCTGGGTCTCGTACACGAGGGCCGCCGAGAGCACGGCGAGCACCTGCCCGGCCCGGCTGTGCCAGGCGACGGCCGCGACGGCGACCGTGCCCCACAGCAGGTACCAGGGCTGCACCATCGGCGAGAGGGCGACCAGCGCGAGGAGCCCGTACCCCAGCCCGAGGACCGGGTCGATCCGGCCCCGGTACGCCCGCCACGCCAGGACCGCGATGATCACGACGGCGGCGAGCAGGCCCAGCTTCTGCACGACGGCCTTGACCGGCTCGGGGTCGTCCGCGACGAGCTCGCCGAGCGCGAGGCCGAGGTCGCTGGTGAGCGAGAGCGGCGTGTGGATGGCACCGGCGACGGACTGCGTCCCCAGCCAGCCGAAGCCGGTCCCGGAGACCAGGCTCGCCCCGGCGGCCACCGCGCCGGCGACCGCGGGAGGAAGGAGCAGCCCCTTCAGGAGTCCGCCCCGCCGGGCGACGATCACCGCGACGAAGAGGAGCGCGACGGCGGCCGGCGACTTCACCATCACGGCGCAGCCGACGAGCACGCTGCCCAGGACCCACCGCCCGCGCACGGCGAGCAGCACCCCCGCGAGCATGAGCCCGGCCATCAGGCCGTCGTTGTGCGTGCCGCCGACGACGTGGACGAGCAGCAGCGGGTTGAGCACGGCGAGCCACAGCGCCCCGTCGCCCTTCCCGAAGCCGCGCACCGCCCACACGAGCAGCGCCAGCGCGCCGACCGCGACGAGCCGCAGCAGCAGGACGGCGGGGACGACGGCCCCACCGGTCAGCTTCACCACGGCCTCGGCGAGGAGCAGGAAGACGGGCCCGTACGGTGCCGGGGTGTCGGTCCAGTTCCCGCCGACGCTCGCCGCGGCGTCCGCCCCCAGCTGGCCGGGCCCGAGCACGGAGGGTCCGGCGCCGTAGACGTCGTGCCCTTCCAGGACCATCGCGCCCTGGGCGATGTAGCTGTACACGTCGGCGCTGTGCAGCGGCGGCGCGACCAGCAGCGGCGCGGCCCACGCGGCGAGCGTCCCGAGCACGCCCCCGGCGGCGCCGCGCGCGAGGAGCACGCCGTACCGCCACCAGGCGGCGACCAGCAGCGTCAGCCCCAGCGCCGCGAGCACGGCCCCGGCGGTCCCGGCGGCACCGCCGCGCGGCGCCCACAGGGCGCCGCCGCCGACGACGGGCAGCGCCCCGGCCGCGTACCCGCCGAGGGTGACGGCGAGCGCGCCGCCCGCACCCAGCCACCGGCATCCGGAACCACTCACAGCCCACATGACCAGCCAACCTACCCCGGGCCCCGGTGCGGCCCGGGGGCCGGTCTCAGCGCGGGCCCTTGCCGTTGCCGCGTCCCCGGCCCGGCTTGCCGGTCGCGGTGCCGCCGGAGTCGGTGGGTACGGCGGCCGGCGCGGTCTCCTCCGGCGTCACGGGGGCCGCGGGCTCGGACGGGGCCGTCGTGGGCGGCCTGGACGCCACGGCCCCGGGGGCGGTGGACCGGCCGGGGGCCGCCGGTCGGCTCGCGCTGCGGCTCGGGGCCGGCGTCGGGGCCGTACCGCTCTCCGTCGGGACCGCCTGGATCAGCGCGGGCAGGCCTCCGCCGCCCTCCCGGTCGGCCGGCCGCTTCGTCCCGCCGCCGGTCAGCGCCACCGCGCCGAGGCCGAGCACCGCGGCCCCGCCCGCGGCGACCAGCCACACCGCCCCGCGCCCCCGCCTCGCGGAGGCGTGCCGGCGGCGCCCGGGCGCACGTCTGTCAGGGTCCTCGAAGCTCATGGCCCCGCATTGTAGGGATCACGACAGGTCCGTACTCCGGGCGCACCCGGGTGCCCGACGTGTCCAAGAACACGAGGCATCCCACCCCCACCCGCCGTAAGCTCTCGTCATGCAGGTGATCCAGTCCACGAAGCTCGCCAACGTCTGTTACGAAATCCGCGGCCCGGTGCTCGAAGAGGCGATGCGGCTCGAAGCCGCGGGTCATCGCATCCTCAAGCTCAACACCGGAAACCCGGCCGCCTTCGGCTTCGAGTGCCCGCCCGCGATCCTGGAGGACGTCCTCCGGAACCTCTCCGAGGCGCACGGCTACGGCGACGCGAAGGGCCTGCTGGCCGCCCGCCGCGCGGTGATGAGCCACTACGAGACCAAGGGCATCCACCTCTCCGTCGAGGACGTCTACCTCGGCAACGGCGTCTCCGAGCTCATCCAGATGTCGATGCAGGCGCTGCTCGACGACGGCGACGAGGTCCTCGTCCCGGCCCCCGACTACCCGCTGTGGACGGCCTCGGTCTCCCTCGCGGGCGGTACGGCGGTGCACTACCGCTGCGACGAGCAGTCGGACTGGATGCCGGACCTGGCCGACATCGAGCGGAAGATCACCGACCGCACCAAGGCGATCGTGATCATCAACCCGAACAACCCGACCGGAGCCGTCTACGACGACGAGATGCTCCGCTCGCTCACGGACATCGCCCGCCGGCACGACCTGGTGATCTGTTCGGACGAGATCTACGACAAGATCCTCTATGACGGCGCCACGCACACCCCGACCGCCGCGATCGCCCCCGACCTGCTCTGCCTCACCTTCAACGGCATGAGCAAGAACTACCGGGTGGCCGGCTTCCGCTCCGGCTGGCTCGCGGTCTGCGGCCCGAAGCACCACGCCTCCTCGTACATCGAGGGGCTCACGATCCTCGCGAACATGCGCCTCTGCGCGAACATGCCGGCCCAGCACGCGGTGGCCGCCGCGCTCCAGGGACGGCAGTCGATCGAGGACCTGGTCCTGCCGGGCGGGCGGCTCCTGGAGCAGCGGAACACGGCGTACGAGCTGCTGACCTCGATCCCGGGCGTGACCTGCGTGAAGCCGAAGGGGGCGCTGTACCTCTTCCCGCGCCTCGACCCGAACGTCTACAAGGTCAAGGACGACCGGCAGATGGTCCTGGACCTGCTGCGGGCCGAGAAGATCATGGTGGTGCACGGGACGGGCTTCAACTGGCACGAGCCGGACCACTTCCGGATCGTGACGCTGCCGTCGGTCGCGGACCTCACGGACGCGGTGACGCGGATCGGCCGCTTCCTGGACGGCTACGGCCAGCCCTGAACCGCCCCCTCCGTTCTTGACCCGCCCTTGAACCGGACCCGAATCAACTTTAGACGGAATCTAAGATAGGCTGGTCTCCGAGCAGTCAGGAGGCCGTCCCCATGTACGAACCGATCCGCACCAAGTCGGTCCACACGACGGTCGGCGAGCCCGGCGCCTTCCCGCACCGTTCCCGCGAGGAGGAGCTGGACATCCAGCTCGCCGGCCACCTCGCCGCCCTGCTCGCCGTGACCGACGAGCTCGGCGACGGCGAGGGAGGCGAACAGATCGCCCGCCAGGTCGCCCGCCTCCGCGGCGCGCCCCCCGCCCGGCACGCCGCCCTGAGCGGCGCCACCCCCGAGGCCCTCCACCGCAGGGCCCACACCCTCGCGGGCCGGGCCCTGGTCGTCGCCGCCTCCCGCGCCGACACCTCCGCCGCCATCCTCGCGGCCACCCGCATGGACACCCACACCGCGGCCCTGACCGGAACCCCCCTGGTCGCCGCCCCCTAGACGGCCCCGGGCCGCGCGGCACGAACCGCCCGGCCCGGGAGCCACCCACCCCACCCCGAGCCCCACCCCCACCAGGCCCTCCCCTCCCGGTCCACGCCCTCCACACCCCCGAGCCGCGCCCCCCGCAGACCCCGGGGGAACACGACAAGCACCCCTCCGGTTCCCTTCCGGGATCGCTCCTTCACCCGCCGTACACCCAACTCCCTCTGGAATGTGGGTTTCCGCGAGCACTCTGCCCGCGTGAGACGCATTCTCGGAATCGTCCTTGCCGTCCTGCTCCTCGGCGGCGTGGCCACCGTCCTCGTGACAGGCGGCGAAAAGGACAAGGGCACGGCAACGAAGACCGTGCGAGGAGTCATCGGCTCGGAGAAGAGCGAGTTCTTCGCCGACCCCGACGTCGTGAAGGCCCTGTCCGACAGGGGCCTCACCGTACGGACCGAGACCTCCGGGTCCTGGGACATGGAGCAACTCCCCCTAGAGGGATACGACTTCGCGTTCCCGTCCTCGAAGGGACCGGCCGACGAGCTGCGCGCCAAGGCCGCCGACAAGGCCGCCGCCGCGCCGCTGCGCCCGTTCTACTCGCCGCTGGTGGTGGTCGCGCACAGCAACGCCGCCCGGGTCCTCGCCGACAACGGCCTGGCCACCCTCGGCGCCCGCGGCACCAGCGGCATCCTCCGGATGGACGCCTATCTGGCCGCCGTCCGCGCCGACCGCGGCTGGCGCCAGCTCAAGGGCGCCGACCGGCACACCGAGCTGAGCGGGACGCTCTTCATCACCTCCACCGACCCGGTGGCCTCCAACTCCGGCGCCCTCTACCTCGCCGCCGCGAGCTACGTCGCCGACGGCGGCCGGGTCGCCGACGGCAAGGAGGCCGTCGCCCGCACCGCACCGCTGCTGCGCAAGCTCACCCAGGTCCAGGGCGCCCAGCAGACCGGCTCCGACGCCCCCTTCCGGGACTTCGTGAGCGGCGTCGGCAACCCACTGGTCCTCGTGTACGAGTCCCAGGTCGCCGCCCAGCTCCTCGCCGGCCGCCCCATGGGCGACCTCGTCGTGCTCTACCCGGACACCACGGTGAACAGCGACCACACCCTCGTACCGCTCACCGAGGGCGGCAAGGAGCTGGGCCGGCTGCTGTCCGAGGACCCGGAGCTGCGCCGCCTCGCCGTCCGGCACGGCTTCCGGCCGCAGGGCGCCGCGCCCGAGTTCACCGAGGCCACCAACGCGCACGGCGAATACCTCAACCAGACACTGACCGGAGTCCGCCAGGCGCCCGTGCCCACCGGCGCGGTGCTGCGCGACATGGCGCGGCGGGCCCGGGAACAGGGGGGCACCGCATGACCGAGCAGACCGACCCGCGCACCGGCGGGCAGCCCCGCGACCCCTCCGCGGGACCGCCCGAGTCCACCTTCCTGCTGACCCCGCCCGAACAGGACGCCCCGCTCGTCCTCACCCCGCCCGCCCCCACCCCCGTGGTCCGCGCCGAACAGGCCTCCGGCCTGGTGCCGCTGGACGCGTCGGTGCGCACCGAGATGTCCCGGCGGGCCGAGGAGTACGTGGGCTCGCTCGCCGGACTCGACCCGCGCTCCCCGGAGTTCGCCGGCCGCGTCGGCGAGATCACGGCGCTCGGCTCCGGCGAGATGCGGGCCGCCGCCCAGCAGTCGAACCGGATGCTGGACCGCACGGTCCGCTCCCTCGGCCAGGGCGGCGGCGACGCCTCCTCCCGCGTCGGCTCCTCCCTGGTGGAGCTGCGCCGCACCGTCGAGGACCTCGACCCGCGCGACACCCCGGGCCGCGGGGCCCGGCGCCTGCTGGCGAGGCTGCCGGGCGGCAACAGGTTCCGCGACCACGTCGCCAGGTACGCCTCCTCGCAGGCCACCCTCAACCGGATCGTCGGCTCGCTCCGCGGCGGCCAGGACGAACTCCGGCGCGACAACGCCGCGTTGCAGACCGAGCGGGCCCGGCTCTGGGAGACCATGGGCAAGCTCCAGGAGTTCACCGTCCTCGCCGAGGCCCTCGACGCCGCCGTGGAGCAGCGGATCGCGGGCACCCCCGACCCGTCCGAGGCGGACGCGCTCCGCGCCGACGTCCTCTTCCCGGTCCGCCAGAAGCACCAGGACCTGCTCACCCAACTCGCCGTCTGCGCGCAGGGATACCTCGCGATGGACGTGGTCCGGCGGAACAACGACGAGCTGATCAAGGGCGTGGACCGGGCCGCGACGACGACCCTGTCGGCGCTGCGGATCGCGGTCATGCTCGCCTCCGCCCTGGAGAACCAGCGCAAGGTCACGGAGCAGGTGAACGTCCTCCGCTCGACCACCGAGGACCTCATCCGGGGCAACGCCGAGATGCTCTCCACCCAGGCCGGCGAGATCCAGCGGATCGCCGCCGACCCGGCGGTCGGCACCGAGACCCTGCGCGCCGCCTTCCAGCAGATCTACCGCACGCTCGACGCCATCGACACGTACAAGGTCCAGGCGACCGAGGCGATGGCGGCGACCGTCTCCTCCCTCACGACCGAACTCCGGGAAGCCGGCGCCCACCTGGACCGCAGCCGCCGTACGAGCGCACTGGAAGGCGGCACCCCGGCATGAGACCCCGCACCCCGCGGGCGCGCACCCGGCTCCTCGCCGTCCTCGCCCTCGCCCTCGCGCTCACCACCACGGCCTCCTCCTGCTCGACCCCCGACGGCTCGGCCGGCGGACAGGGCTCGGGCCGCCCGAAGGGCGATCCGACCGCGCCCGCCGCCCCCGGCACCCTCCGCGTCCTCGCCTCCTCCGAACTGTCCGACATGGCACCGGTCCTGGAGGACGCCCGCGAGGCGACCGGCGTCACCGTCCGCACCACCTACGCGGGCACCCTCGACGCCGTCGAGCAGATCGCCTCGGGCCGGGCCGAGAAGGAGTACGACGCCGTCTGGCTCTCCTCCAACGACTATCTGCGGCTGCGCCCCGACACCGCCCGCCGGATCACCGGCGAGACCCCCGTGATGACCTCCCCGGTGGCGCTCGGCGTCCGCCCCGAGGTCGTCGCCCGGCTCGGCTGGGACCCGGAGAAGGTGACCTGGTCGCAGCTCCACCAGGCGGTCGCCGCGGGCAGGCTGACGTACGGCATGACCGACCCCAAGCGCTCCAACTCCGGCTTCTCCGCGCTGGTCTCGGTCGCCTCCGGGCTCTCCGGCGCCCAGGCCGCGCTCAGCGACCAGGACGTGGCGAAGGCGACCCCGAAGCTCCGCGAGTTCTTCACCGGCCAGAAGCTCACCTCCGGCTCCTCCGGCTGGCTCGCCACCGCGTACGGCCGCCGCACCGACGTCGACGCGCTGGTCAACTACGAGTCCGTGCTGCTCTCCGCGCCCGGCGGGCTCACGGTGATCCGCCCCTCCGACGGCGTCGTCACCGCCGACTACCCGCTGACCCTCCTCACCGCCGCCTCCGCCGACGCCAAGGAGTCGGCCCAGCGGCTCACCACCTACCTCCGCAGCCCTCAGGCGCAGCGCCGGATCACCGAGACGACCCTGCGCCGCCCGGTCGTCGCGGGCGTCGACCCCGCGCCCCGGCTCGGCCGCGACCTGCGGCGGGAGCTGCCCTTCCCCGGCAGCCGTTCGGTCGCCGACGGCCTGCTCGACGCGTACGACAACACGCTCCGCCGGCCCTCCCGCACGGTCTACGTCCTGGACACCTCGGGCTCGATGGGCGGCGAGCGGCTGGCCCGCCTGAAGGAGGCGATCACCGAGCTGACCGCGGACTTCCGGGACCGCGAGGAGGTCACCCTGATGCCCTTCGGCACCGCGGTGAAGACCGGCGAGGTGCGGACGCACACGGTCGACCCGAAGGACCCGGCGAAGGCCAGGGACGCCCTCCGCGCCGACGTCGGCAGGCTGACCGCCTCCGGCGGCACCGCGATCTACTCCAGCCTCACCGAGGCCTACCGCGGCCTGGGCACCGCGCCCCGGGACGCCTTCACCTCGGTCGTGCTCATGACCGACGGGGAGAACACCGACGGGATCGAGGCCGCCGACTTCGACGCCTTCTTCCGCGGCCTGCCCGCCGAGCAGCGGCGCACCCCGGTCTTCCCGATCCTCTTCGGCGACTCCGACCGGGGCGAGCTGGAGCACCTCGCGGACCTGACCGGCGGCCGGGTCTTCGGGGCCGAGGGGTCCCTGAACGG
Source organism: Streptomyces sp. NPDC056503 (assembly GCF_042794995.1). NCBI lineage: Bacteria > Bacillati > Actinomycetota > Actinomycetes > Kitasatosporales > Streptomycetaceae > Streptomyces > Streptomyces sp. NPDC056503. Next base: position 27,954 of record NZ_JBHTST010000023.1, on the reverse strand, counting down.
CGCCTTCGAGGAGATCCGTGGCTACCAGTAACCCCGTGCTCCGCTACGCGGAGTCCCGCAAGAACGTGACGGGCTGCCTCTGCGGTCTGGCCGGGCTCGGCGTCGCCCTCACCGGCGCGGCCGGCGGGCTCTGGCCGCTGGTGGTGCTCGGCCTGTACGGCGCGGGCGCGCTGATCGCCCCGCCGGAGCGGCCGGACGCCCCGGCCTTCCCGAGCGCCGACGAGCAGCTGGAGTCGCTGCGCGCGGACCACGCCACCCTGCGGGAGTACCTCGCCGAGGTGGAGCTGCCGGAGGAGGCCCGCAAGCGGCTCGACGAGCTGGACGCCCTCGTCGGGGCGCTGCTCGAACCGGGGTGGGTCGCCGACCCGGAGCACCTGCGCGTGCTGGCCCGCGCGGTCCGCCAGGACGTGCCGGAAGCGGTCGACGCCTTCGTGCGCACCCGCTGGTGGTCCCGGGTGAATCCGGGCTCCGAGCCTCCCGAGCGCCATCTGGAGCGGCAGCTGACCGCCCTGCGCGAGGAGGCCGGCGGGATCGCCGCGGCACTCCAGGAGGCGGAGGAGCTCCGTCAGCGGGCGCACACCCGCTATCTGGAGGACCGGGGCGCGTAGGGGGCCTCTCCCGGCGCCCGGGACATGCGCCGGCCCCGGAGCCTGAGGGGGCTCCGGGGCCGGTTGCGTCGTGATGGACCGTCGTGACCCCACTGGTCAGGGCGGTATGTCGGGGCAGCCCACCACGAGTCTCGATACTGCTACGGGATCAGCCCAGGCGCTCGACCAGCGCGCGGTGCTCGTCCCACAGCTCCTTCGGGGTGTGCTCGCCGAAGGTCTCCAGGTGCGCGGGGACCAGAGCGGCCTCCTCGCGCCAGACGTCCTTGTCGACGGTGAGCAGGAAGTCCAGGTCCTCGTCGGCCAGGTCCAGGCCGTCGGTGTCCAGGGCCTCCCGGGTCGGCAGGACGCCGATCGGGGTGTCGACGCCCTCGGCCTTGCCGTCGAGGCGCTCGACGATCCACTTCAGGACGCGGCTGTTCTCGCCGAAGCCGGGCCAGACGAACTTGCCGGCGTCGTTCTTGCGGAACCAGTTCACGTAGTAGATCTTCGGCAGCTTCGCGGCGTCCGCGGAGGCGCCCACCTTGACCCAGTGGGCCATGTAGTCGCCCATGTTGTAGCCGCAGAACGGCAGCATGGCGAAGGGGTCGCGGCGCAGCTCGCCGACCTTGCCCTCGGCGGCGGCGGTCTTCTCGGAGGCCACGTTGGCGCCGAGGAAGACGCCGTGGTTCCAGTCGAAGGACTCGGTGACCAGCGGCACGGCGGTGGCGCGGCGGCCGCCGAAGAGGATCGCCGAGATCGGCACGCCCTTCGGGTCCTCCCACTCCGGCGCGATGGTCGGGCACTGCCCGGCCGGGACGGTGAAGCGGGCGTTCGGGTGGGCGGCCGGCGTCTCGGACGCGGGCGTCCAGTCGTTGCCCTTCCAGTCCGTGAGGTGCGCGGGCGCCGTCTCGGTCATGCCCTCCCACCACACGTCGCCGTCGTCGGTGAGCGCGACGTTGGTGAAGACGGAGTTGCCCCACATGGTCTTCATGGCGTTGGCGTTGGTGTGCTCGCCGGTGCCGGGCGCGACGCCGAAGAAGCCGGCCTCGGGGTTGATGGCGTAGAGGCGGCCGTCCTCGCCGAAGCGCATCCAGGCGATGTCGTCGCCGATGGTCTCCACGGTCCAGCCGGGGATCGTCGGCTCCAGCATGGCCAGGTTGGTCTTGCCGCAGGCGGACGGGAAGGCGGCGGCCACGTACTTCGCCTCGCCCTGCGGCGGGGTCAGCTTGAGGATGAGCATGTGCTCGGCGAGCCAGCCCTCGTCACGGGCCATGACGGAGGCGATGCGCAGGGCGTAGCACTTCTTGCCGAGGAGCGCGTTGCCGCCGTAGCCGGAGCCGTACGACCAGATCTCGCGGGACTCCGGGAAGTGCGAGATGTACTTGGTGGGGTTGCACGGCCACGGCACGTCCTCCTGGCCCTCCGCGAGGGGGGCGCCGAGGGTGTGGACGGCCTTCACGAAGAAGCCGTCGGTGCCGAGCTCGTCGAGGACGGCCTGGCCCATGCGGGTCATGGTGCGCATGGAGACCGCGACGTAGGCGGAGTCGGTGATCTCGACGCCGATCGCGGAGAGCGGGGAGCCCAGGGGGCCCATGCAGAAGGGGACCACGTACATGGTCCGGCCCTTCATGGAGCCGCGGAAGATGCCCTCGGAGCCCGCGAAGAGCTCCTTCATCTCCGCCGGGGCCTTCCAGTGGTTGGTCGGGCCGGCGTCCTCCTCCTTCTCGGAGCAGATGAAGGTCCGGTCCTCGACGCGGGCCACGTCGGACGGGTCGGAGGCGGCGTAGTACGAGTTCGGGCGCTTCACCGGGTCGAGCTTCGTGAACGTTCCCTTGGCCACGAGCTGCTCGCACAGGCGCTCGTACTCGGCCTCGGAGCCGTCGCACCAGACGATGCGGTCGGGCTGGGTGATCTCTGCGATCTCGTTCACCCAGGAGACGAGCTCCTGGTGCTGGGTGGGAAGGGGAGCCGCGTTGTCGCGCGCCACGATCGCTCCTTGTAGAGGGGTGTTTTTTCGCTGTATGCCCCGTGGGGGCCGCGACCCGGATGCGTCGTAGCTGCTCATCCGGTGCCGACCGCACTCATTTGATCATCCGCTGGAAACGCCCATATGTCCAGGGGGGTGCACACGTGAGCATCGCCACTCGTATCCGGCACCTACGGGGCCGTAGGTACGCTTACGTGTCATGACTGCAGCCATGCCGGAAGTGACCCCGGTCGAGCCCGATCCGACCGTCCAGGACCCGTCGCTCCCGCTGAAGCCACGGCTCAGGGGCTGGCTGCACGCCGGCATGTTCCCCGCCGTGATCGTCGCGGGCCTGGTCCTCGTCGCGCTCGCCGACTCCCCCCGCGCCCGCGTGGCCTGCGGGATCTACGTCCTCACCGCCTGCCTGCTCTTCGGCATCAGCGCGCTCTACCACCGGGGGAACTGGGGCCCGCGCGGCGAGGCCGTCCTGCGCCGCCTCGACCACGCCAACATCTTCCTGATCATCGCAGGCACCTACACCCCGCTCACCCTGCTGCTGCTCCCCGACTCCACCGCGAAGCCGCTCATGTGGGCGGTCTGGGCCGCCGCGACCGCCGGCATCGCCTTCCGCGTCTTCTGGGTCGGCGCCCCCCGCTGGCTCTACACCCCCTGCTACATCGCCATGGGCTGGGCCGCCGTCTTCTTCCTGCCGGACTTCATGCGGGCCGGCGGCATCGCCGTCCTCGTCCTGGTCGTGGTCGGCGGACTGCTCTACAGCGCCGGCGGCATCATCTACGGCATGAAGCGCCCGAACCCGTCCCCCCGCTGGTTCGGCTTCCACGAGGTCTTCCACTCGCTCACCCTGGCCGCCTTCATCGCCCACTACGTCGGCATCTCCCTGGTCGTCTACCAGAGCTGACCGGGCAGAATCACCTCATGCCCACCACCACGACGAACGGCCTGAGGGAACGGAAGAAGGAGCGCACGCGCGCGGCCATCCGCCGGGCCGGACGGCGGATCGCCGCCGCCCACGGCTGGGAGGCCGCCACCATCGAGCGCATCGCCGCCGAGGCCGAGGTCTCCCCCTCCACCGTCGTCCGCTACTTCCCGGTCCGCGAGGACATCGTCCTCACCGACGAGGACGACGCGCGCCTCGAAGCCCGGCTGCGCGCCCGCCCGGCCGGCGAGGAGCCCCTCGAATCCCTCCGCGCGGTCATCGTCGAGGCCATCGGCACGGCCCTGGAGACCGACCCGGAGGAGGTCCGGCTCCGCGCCCGGCTGATGGCCGGCACCCCCGCCGTCCGCGCCCGGCTCACCGAGACCACCGCCGAGACCGGCCGCCGGCTCGCCCGCGCCCTCGCCGACCGCACCGGCCGCGCCGCCGACGACCTGGAGGTCCGGGTCTTCGCCGCCGCCGTCCTCGGCGCCCTGCGCGAGGCCACCCTCTACTGGGCCGAGCGCGGCCTCACCGAGGACCTGCCGGCGCTGCTGCACCGCACGCTCGACACCCTCAAGGCCGGGCCGGCGCTCCCAGCGCGCCCCTGACCACCTCGGCCGAGCGCGGATTGTCCGCGCACCCCCACACGCCGTGCGGGCAGTAGTCGGTCACCGTCTGGTAGACCGGCCGGTTGGCGGCGAACCAGTCGAGCATCCCCCGCACGTACGCCGGGTTGTCCCCGTTCCGGAAGAGCCCCCACTCGGGGTACGAGACGGGCTTGCCGTGCGCCGCCGCGAAGGCCACGTGGTGCGCGAGCCCGTACTCCTCGCCCACCTGCTCCTCGAAGGAGACCCCCTCGGGCTGGTCGTAGGCGTCCATCCCGATGATGTCGACGACGTCGTCCCCCGGATAGCACTCCGGCCACGGCACCGCGTCCCGGCCGCGGCTCGGCGTGAAGTCGAAGCGGAAGCGCTGCCCCTCCACCCCCCGCAGCACCCCGACGACCTGCCGCCAGTACGCCTTCCAGGCCGCCGGGTCCGGCCCGCAGCGGTGCCCGTAGGTGGTGCCGTTCATCTCCCAGCCGAGCACCAGGATCGCGTCCCCGAGCCCGTGCTCCACCAGCCCCTCGCCCAGCGCCTCGAAGTGGGCGTCGAAGTCGCCGGCCGCGCCGCGCCGCAGCCCGCTCCGCACCTCGGCGTCGCTCAGCCCGGCCTCGTTGCGGTCCATCATCGGCACGTTCAGCACGAAGAGCCGCCCGGGCCGCTCGGCCTTCCACCGCGCCCAGGGCGCGAAGAGCTCCGGATGCCCCTCGATGTTGGACCAGCGGTCGCCCGGCAGATAGGTGTGCCCGACCGTCAGCTCGCCGCCGCCCAGCCACGACTCCACCCCGGAGATCCGCCGCACCCCCTCCGCGTCGGAGCCGGTGAAGAAGCCGGACGGCACGCCGGGCAGCGGCGAGGGTTCCGGCGCGGTCACGGGCCCGCCGGGCCGCTCGCCGGGCGCCAGCCGGACGATCAGACCGGGCACCAGCAGGAGCGCGAGAACGGCCGCGAGCAGCACCAGGAGTGCGGCCCGCGGCCGGGGACGGAGGCGGATGCGGCTCACGTCAGCTGGTCCAGAACTCCCACCAGCGGGTCAGGATCAGCATCCCGATGATCCCGATGTGCAGCACGGGCGGCGCGAAGGCGAAGTCGCCGAGGAAGCCCCGGACCGCCGCCGGCGCGGGCAGCACCCCCGTCCGCACGTTGTGCGCGGTGACGTACCAGAACATGGTGATGGTCGCCGTCCAGGCGAGGCAGCACCACAGGCAGAGCGCGTTGATCTCGTACAGCGACTGCTGCATCAGCCAGGTGCAGAAGCCGACGCCGAACAGCGTCCCGCCGTTCAGCCCCAGCCAGAACCACCCCCGGTACCGGGCTCCCGCGAGGAGCCCGGCGCCCACGGCGACGACGACGCCGTAGGTGACGAGACCGAGCATCGGGTTGGGGAAGCCGAAGACCGCCGCCTGCTCGCTCTTCATGATGTTCCCGCAGGACACGACCGGGTTCAGGCTGCACCCCGGCTGGAAGCCCGGGTCCTCCAGGAGCCTGAACTTGTCGATCGTGATCACCCACGCGGCCAGGATCCCGGCCGCCCCCGTGACGACGAGCAGCCAGCCGAGCGCCCGGCCCGCGCCGACCGTGCCGTCCTCCGACCGCCCGGCCTCCGCCGGGCGGTCCTCCCGCCGCTGCTCCGGAACGCCACCCCGTACCCCGAGCGTCGTCATCGCGCCGCCCCTTCCGTTCAGCCCTGCACGCGCCGGACGGGCAGCAGGACGTGGGCGCACTCCGCGAGCATCTCCTCGTCGGAGACGAAGGCCCGCAGCCGGTCCTCGTCCACGGGCCGTCCGGGGACCGCCTCGGCCCAGGGGCGCACCGAGCAGAGGAAGTAGACCTTGCCGCTCTCACGGGCGGCGGTCTGCCACTCGGGGGGCACCGGGCACTGCACCTTGAGGAAGGGGAGGGTGAGGACCGCGGTGCCGGCCTCGACGAGCAGCGTGGCGCTGATCCCCGCGTCCTTCTCCAGGTCGAAGAGCCGGTCGCCGACCGAGAGGCCCATGGACTCCAGGGCCGCGCGCATGGCCTGCTGACCGGCCTCCGGGCCGTCGCGGCCGTCGCCGAGCGAGTACGCCATGAGGAAGGGCGTGCCGGCGGAGTCTTCAGTGACTTCGCTGGACCACGGAATCACCGTGAGCGTGCCCAGCGGAGAGAGGCTGCGCGCCTCGGAAAGGACGTGGGGAGTGGTCATGGAAGGGGATGCTAGTGGGGCAACCACCCTTTCCCCGTACCGAATTCACTCATCCGGCCGACATTCCCCCGCTCGAACTCCCGGCCGCAACGAACGCGGGTTTTCATCGTTGTGCCCTGAGGCCCCTTGTCGACGCCAGGAGATCGCCGATGCCTTTCCCGCGCCGTGTCGCCCTCCGGTCCCTCTTCGCGCTGGCCGTCACCGCCGCCACCGGCGGGGCCCTCGGCCGGATCGCCGCCCGCTCCCCGGAGCCGGCGGCGGACCCGTACGCCTTCGACGAGATGTACGCGGGCCGCCGGATCCGCGGCCTCACCGGTCCCGCGGGCGAGCCGGTGGCGCTGGTGGACGGGCGGCCGCTGCACCTGATGCGGTGCGCCGGCGGCGGCTGGGTGACCCCGCTGGACCACTACGAGTCCTGCCCGACCCCGCTCGCCGCCACCCGCGCGGCCGTGGACGCGGCGGGCTCGGCCCCGCTCTCCCGGTACGCGGCGGGGCACGGCCTCCACTCCGACCCGACGGGAGGGAACCCGCGTGGTGTACACGCGTAAGAACCAGCGCGACCTGACGACGGCCGAACGCCGGCGGTTCGTGGCCGCGGTGCTCGAACTGAAGCGCCGCGGCACGTACGACGAGTTCGTACGGGCGCACATCGACCATTACGTGGCCGACGGCGCCGGCCGGCTGCGGACCGCCCACATGGCGCCGAGCTTCCTGCCCTGGCACCGGAAGTTCCTGCTCGAGTTCGAGCGGGCGCTGCGCCGGATCGACGCGACGGTGACGGTCCCGTACTGGGACTGGACCCGGGACTCGACGCCGGCGTCCTCGCTCTGGTCGGAGGACTTCATGGGCGGCAACGGCCGCCGCTCGGACCTCCAGGTGACCACCGGCCCCTTCGCGTACGCCAAGGGGAAGTGGACGGTGAAGCACGCGATGACCGAGATCTCGTTCCTGACCAGGGACTTCGGCCGTCCGCGCGATCCGGTCGCGCTGCCGACGGCGGTCCAGCTGGACGAGGTGATGCGGGAGCGGGCGTACGACACGGCCCCGTGGAACTCGACCAGCCCGTCCGGTTTCCGCAACCGGCTCGAAGGCTGGGCGGCGGGTTCGGGCAACGAGCGGTTCCGCGTCCACAACCGGGTGCACCGCTGGGTGGGCGGGCTGATGCTGGGCGGCGGTTCGGTGAACGACCCGGTCTTCTGGCTGCACCACTCCTTCGTGGACCTGGTGTGGTCGCGGTGGCAGCAGCGCAATCCGCAGGCCGGATACCTGCCGGCGGAACCGCCGCCGCTGGGCGACGCGCAGTACCGGAAGGTGGTGGCGCGGCACCAGCCGATGGCGCCGTGGGGCGTGACGCCGGCCGAGATGTTCGACCACAGCGCGATCTACCGGTACGCCTGACGGGGCGGGGCCCCGGACGCGGGCGTCCCCCCGGCCCTGGTGGGGTCGGGGGGACGTCCGGGAGAAGCGGGACGGCTCAGCCGCCGTAGCCGCCGTCGCCGTGGTCGCCGTGGTCGTGCGGGGCGTCCACGTTGGCGCAGCTGTTGCCGAAGGCCGGGTTGAGCAGGCCGATGACGTTGACGGTGTTGCCGCAGAGGTTGACCGGGACGTGGACCGGGACCTGGACGACGTTGCCGGAGGCGACGCCGGGCGAGTGGGCGGCGACGGCCTCGGCGCCCGAGTCGGCGACGGCCAGGCCGGCTCCGCTGAGGGCGACGGCACCGGTGCCGGCCAGAACGGCGGCAGCCTTCGCGATGCGAGACATCAGAACTCCTTGAATGGGTCGAGCGACCGCAGGGATCACGGCCGTCACGTGCGTTCAACGCCGTACCGCGGAGCGGGTCACGGCCTTTGGGCCGAAAAGGTGGCCCGCGGTCCGGTGGCCGCCCCCCGTCGGATACGACGGGCGACACTCCGGACCGCGGGCCGCGGCCATGCGACAAGCCTTCCGGTGCAACGAGGAAAGGCCCTTGTGGTAGCGGGGAAGAATCGTGTCTTCACTCGCGCGGACCGGGCCCGAACAGAATTCCGAAAAGACAAGGGGAAAGGGATCAGCCGTGTTCGGGGGAAAGGCCGAGCTGCGAATCGAGGGCGCCGCTGAGCGTCGGGGCGACGAGGCCGAGCCGGGGGTCGGCGAGGTCGGGCAGCCCGGCGAGGCCGTTGCCACGGGGGGCCTCGACGGGGTGGCCGAGGACGGCACCGGGGGTGGCGGCCTGCATCTCGGAGTGCGGGGTGGCGAGGAGCGCCCTGCCGGGCTCGCTGTCCTCCAGGAGCTCGGGGAGCGGGGCGTCCACGACGGTCTCGGGCAGGGTGCCGGTGAGCGGGACGCTCGGCAGGGTCACGTCGGGGAGCGAGCCGAGGCCCTTCTGGAAACCGGTGGGGGCGCCGGGCACCGGCACCGGCACGCCGGTCGCGACGGTCGGGGCGTCCATCGGCAGGACCGGGTCCAGGCCCTGGAGGGGGACGACCACCGGGGCCTCGACGGCGGCGGCCGGGGCGGCCAGGGCGGCGGAGGCGAGCGCGGTCATGAGGAGTCCCATGCCGGCGTGAGAGCGCAGAGTCATGCCGTGTGAACGAGACGCCTGGCCGAAACGTCGCGCGGGGATCCCCCATGTGCAGCAAAGCCCGAGGCCCCCACCGGTGAAGGCGGGGGCCTCTGTTGACGTCACGTCAGGCCGACGTGTACGTCAGTGGCGACGGCTCCGGACGAGGCGGCCGCCCCGGAGCTGGACGACGGTGCCGCCGATGATGAGGGCGGCGCTGACGGCGGCCGCTCCCCACAGGGCGGGATCGCTGCCCGTGTCGGGGAGTTCGGGCTTGTCGGGCCCGTGCGGCGGGGTGGTCGGCGTGGTGGGCTCACAGCCGGGCTCGGGCTCCTCGCCGGGCGCGGGCTCCTCGCACTCGCCCGGAGGCTCGTCCGGGTTGGTGGGCGGGGTCCACGGCGGGGACGTGGGCGGAGTGGTCGTCGGAGTCGCCGGGGGCTCGGTCGGCTCCTCGCACCCGGGCTCCGGCTCCTCGCCGGGCGCGGGCTCCTCGCACTCGCCCGGAGGCTCGTCCGGGTTGGTGGGCGGGGTCCACGGCGGGGACGTGGGCGGAGTGGTCGACGGGGTCGCCGGCGGGGTGCTGGGCTCCTCGCACCCGGGCTCCGGCTCCTCGCCCGGCGCCGGCGCCTCACACTCGTCCGGGGGGTAGGTGGGCGGAGTGGTCGTCGGATGCGTCGACGTGGGCGGGGTCGTCGTCGGAGTCGCCGGGGGCTCGGTCGGCTCCTCGCACCCGGGCTCCGGCTCCTCGCCCGGCGCCGGCGCCTCACACTCGTCCGGGGGGTAGGTGGGCGGGCTGGTCGTCGGATGCGCCGACGTGGGCGGGGCCGTGGTGGGCGGGGTGGTCGACGGATGCGTGGGGTGCGTGGGGTGTGGGGGATGCGTCGGGGTGGGCTCCCCGGGCTCCTCGCCGTAGCCGCCGTCGGGTTCCCCGGGCTCCTCGCCGTAGCCGCCGTCGGGTTCCCCGGTCGCGTGGGCGCAGAGGTCTCCGACGGCCGACGCCACGTAACCGCCCAGGTCCATGCCGGCGCCGCAGAGTTCCGGCGAAAGGGGGGCGTGGGCCTGGCCGTTGCCGGGTCCCGGTGTGTCGCCGGTGCCGGGGTGCGCGTTCGCGGCCAGTGCGAGACCGCCGGTCAGCGACAGCAGGCCGGTCGCTGCCGCCGCGGTGAGTACTTTCCTGCTGATGATGGACCGCATACCGCTCTTCCTCTGGAGAAAGGGAGAGACCGGCGAGGATCCCCCCTCGCTCCGTCCGGCCGTGCCCCGCGCTGACGTTGGCGTGGGACGGTCCCGAGAGTAGGGAGCGGCGCACCGTGTGGAGTCGAGGCCACACGGCGACCGGTCAGAAAATCATTCGATCAGCCGCCGAGCGGGTTGACCGGAAGGCCGCCGACGAGCGGGAGTCCCTTGCCGGTCTGGTTCAGCTGGGTGGCGGTGTCGGTCACGGACTTGACCGGGGAGCCCTCGGTGGTGCTGCTGAGCACGTCCGACTTCAGCCCGTTGGCGGCGATGGCCTCCAGGCCGCCGTTCAGGCTGGTCGGCGTGAACGCCTGCTGCGCCATGGCGGGGGCGGCGACACCGAGGGCCATCAGGGAACCGGCGACGACCGCGGCGACCTTGGTGGGCTTCATGGGGAGAGTCCTTTCTCTGTTCTTTCAACTCGCGTTCCGCACAGGCTTCTTGAGGAAATCCCGTACGTCGCTTTCGTCTTCTGTAACGAGAGGTTCGCTCCCCGGAAACTCCAGAAGGAAGGATTTCTCGACACTGCACCCGATCGAAGGGGACCGGTGCTATTTCCGGATGACCGGACGCGGACGTGCCCGTACCGGCCCGGCGGGAGGCCGGACCGGTACGGGTCGGGGGTGCGCGCGGCGGCTCAGCGGACCGGCAGCGGCGGCTTCACCGGTACGTCGACCGGCAGCGGCGGCGCCTCGACCGGCGGGTCGACCGGCAGCTGCGGGGCCTCGACCGGCGGGTCCACCGGCAGCTCCGGTGCCTCGACCGGCGGGTCGACGGGCAGCTCCGGCGCCTCGACCGGCAGCGCGGGCAGCGCGGGCAGGCCGGCCAGGTCCGGGGCGGGCAGTCCGCTGCCGAGCACGGTGGCGACGGCGAGGTTGACCAGGGAGGTCAGCGTGGCCGTGACCTGCGGGACGACTCCGCCGGCGTCCCCGGAGGTGACGGCGGCGAGCAGCCCGGCGACGGCCTTCTCGACGGTGGCGAGCGCGTCGTCCACCAGATCGGCGGGCGCGGCCTCGGCGGCCTTGGCCCCGGCCGCGACGGGCAGGGTCACGGGCGGCTTCACGGGCAGCCCGGCCGGGGTCTCGACCGCCGGCGGGGTCACCGGGGCCTCCACGGCGGGCGGCGTCACCGGGGTCTCGACCGCCGGCGGGGCGACCGGCGCCTCCACGGCGGGCGGGGTGACCGGGGTGTCGACGGCGGGCGGGGTGACCGGCAGCTCCGGGGTGGCCGGGGTCTCCGGCAGCGGGGCGGGGACGGTCTCCTTGGCCTGGTCGACGGCGGCCTGGATCTTGCCCTTCAGGGCCTCGGCGTCGGCCGCGGGGATCTGGCCGTCGTCGGCCTTGAGGGCCGCCGCGACCAGTGCGGTCACGGGGGTCGTCACCCCGCCGACGTCCGCGAGGGCCTTGGTCTGGGTCAGCAGGGCGGCGGCGTCGGGGAGCGGGGCATGAGCGGCCGGGTCGGCCGCGCGGGACGGGTGGTGTTCGTCGGCGAAGGCGGGTCCCGCCGTGCCGAGGGTGAGGGCGGCGGATATCGCCAGGGCGGTGAGACGGCGTGAAGCCAGGGGACGCATATGTGTTCCTTTTCCTTATGCGTCGGACAACTGCTCTCTCACCGTGCCTGCGGATATAGCCCTCCGCAACCGAGGAACTACGGAGCGCCACGTCCCCGTTCGAGTGAATCCGCCCTCCGACCTGCCCCCCGAAGGGGCGTACGCCGTTGCACCGGACGGCGCACGGGGGTGCGTCCGAACGAGTACCGACCCAGTGGCCGCAAGGAAAAAGCCGGTGCGCCCGCCCCGAGGGGGGCGCACCGGCTTCGGAAGGACCGATCCGAGGTGCGAGATCAGGCGTTGACGCAGGCGTTGCCGAAGGCCGGGTTCAGCGCGCCGATGACGCTCACGGTGTTGCCGCAGACGTTGACCGGCACGTGGACCGGGACCTGGACGACGTTGCCGGAGCCGACGCCGGGGGACTTCACGGCGGCACCCTCGGCGAGGGAGTCGGCGGCGGCGGCACCGGCGGCACCGGCGACCGCGGCGGCGGCACCCACGGTCAGGACAACGGCCTTGGCGATACGGGACATGGAGAAGTTCTCCTCGATCGATTTCCGACTCGGACTGCGCGGACTGTTCGGCCCGGCTCCCTCAACAACGCACCGGATTTCCTTCGGTTGCTCTCCCGAACGGGTGACGTTCAACCGATCTTTGGGTTGCGGGAGGGCCATTCGAGCGACGGGCCGGAGAAAGGCGCAACACGCTCAACGAGGAACCTGCCGCCCGGATACGGGAGTTAGCGTTTCCGAGCATCTAATGCTTACTATCGCTCCGCGCCGGGGTTATAACGTTCCCGAACGTTGCTTCCGGGCCCGCCGCGCGTTCACCCATTTCGTGCGGACACCTCCCCCTCCCCCGGTCTTCACGGGTCTTCCCTTCCTTCTCTCATCAAAGCGGAGAACCTGTATGCGGAATTCAGCGGTTCTTGCTGTGCGTCGCAGCGTGTTGTGCGCCTTGTCGTGCGCGGTTCTGTCGGCCGCGCCGCCGCTCGCCTCCGCCGCCGCGCCGCCCGCGCCCGGGGAGGCGGCCCGGGTCCCCTTCGCCGCGCGCTACCAGGCCGAGCTGCACGGCGGGATCGTGCGCGCCGCCAACGCCTCGGCGAAGGGCGTCGAGGGCACCGAGACCTCCAACGACGGGGCCGCGATCGGCTACGTCGACGTGGACGACGACCCCCACACGTACAACTCCAGCCGCGCCGAGCTGCGCGTGCCGGCCGGGGCCCGGGTCGCCTGGGCCCGGCTGTACTGGGGCGGCAACCTGCGGGTGGGTGAGCAGAAGCCGCCCGAGGACAACGGGCGGGTGCTGGTCGCCGAGCCCGGCGGTCGGTACAAGGCGGTCCTCGCCGACACCCTGGTCGGCCACCGCACCGCCGACGGCGCCGACGCCTTCCAGGCCTCCGCCGACGTCACCGACCTGGTCCGCTGGACCGAGCCCGGGCAGTGGACGGTCGCCCAGGTGAACGTCGCCATGGGCCGCAGCGCGGTGGGCGGCTGGGGCGGCTGGACGCTGGTCGCCGCGTACGAGAAGGACGAGGAGCCGCTGCGCCGGCTGAGCGTCTGGGACGGCTTCGAGACGGTCGGTCCGCGCTCCGGCGAGCTGCGTGTCACGCTCGACGGCCACCGTTATCCGAAGGACACCGAGGGGCGGCTCGGAGTGATCGCCTATGACGGCGACCGGGGAACTTCCGGGGATTACCTCCAGGTGCGGACGGGCCGTCAGAAGGCGACCATGATCGGCGATTCCGCCAATTCCGTGAACGACGTCCTGAACTCCAGCATCACCGAATTCGGCAAGGCCGGGACCACACGCTTCCCCGCCGCCGGGAACACCCTGGGGTACGACTCCGACGTCTTCGATCTGCGGGGGGCGCTGCGCAACGGAGCCGACCGTGTCCACGTCCGGCTCGGCAGCCGCGAGGACACCGTCTGGCTCGGCGCGCTCTTCCTGCAGGCGGACGTACGGCGCTGACGTGCGGGCCCCGATCGAGACGGACCCCGGGTCCGTCACCGTCCTGCACGCGGTCCAGCCCGGCGACGGCGGGGTCGCCCGGGTCGTCGTCGACCTGGTGCGCGCCCAGCGCGCGGCCGGGCTGCGGCCCGTCACCGCCTGCCCGCCCGGCACCGCGCTCGCCGCGGAACTGCGCGCCGAGGGTGCCGAGGTCCACGACTGGCGGGCCGGCCGCGACCCCGGTCCCGCGCTGCTCCGGGAGACCCGCGAGCTGGCCCGGGTGGTCCGTGCCGTGCGGCCCGGGCTCGTCCACGCGCACTCGGCGAAGGCCGGGCTCTGCGCCCGGCTCGCGGTGCGCGGGCGGATCCCGACCGTGTACCAGCCGCACGCCTGGTCCTTCGAGGCCGTGACCGGCACCACCGCCGAACTCGCGCGCCGCTGGGAGCGGTTCGGCGCCCGCTGGGCCGACCGGATCCTGTGCGTGAGCGCGGCGGAGCGGCGTACCGGCGAGGAGGCCGGGGTCGACGCGGCCTGGTCGGTGGTGCACAACGGCGTGGACGTGGCGCGGTTCGCGACCGACGGGCCCGCCGGGAACCCGGCGCCGACCGTGGTGTGCGTGGGCCGGCTCTGCCGGCAGAAGGGCCAGGACGTGCTGCTCGCCGCCTGGCCCGCGGTCCTCGCCGAGGTGCCGGCCGCCCGGCTGGTGCTGGTCGGCGACGGGCCGGACGGGGACCGGCTGCGGGCCGCCGCCGGTCCTTCGGTCCGGTTCACCGGCGCGGTCGGCGACACCGCCCCCTGGTACCGGGCGGCGGACGTCGTCGTGCTGCCGTCCCGCTGGGAGGGCATGGCGCTGGCGCCCCTGGAGGCGATGGCGGCGGGCCGGCCGGTCGTCGTCGCCGACGTCGACGGGGCCCGCGAGAGCCTGCCGCCCGGCCACGAAGCCACGTGCCTGGTCCCGTCGGAGGACCCGGCCGCCCTCGCCGCCGCTCTCGGCCGCCTCCTCGGCCGGCCGGAGTTGCGGCACCGCCTGGGCCGCGAGGCCCACGAGCACGTCCTCAGCAGTTTCGATGTGCGGCGCACCGGCGCGGCCGTCGCGGAGATCTACCGCGAGCTGGCCGGAGTGCGGGGCACCGAGCACAGAGAGCCGATTGCGCAGTGACCACGGAAAGTACCAGCGTTCCCTCTTCACCCGGCCCGTGGCCGGTCGCGGGTCCGGCCTTCGGGTCGGCCTCGCTCGCCCCCCGTCGGCGGATCTCCGGCCGGCTCGCGCTGCCGCGCCACCGGGCGGCCGTGCGGCCGGTTCCCGGGGCGCCCGCGCTGCGGGCCCTCGACTGCCTGGCCGTGCTCGCCGGCGCCGCGCTGCTCGGCCCGGCGCACCAGGACCCGCGGCTGCTGCTGCCGGTCGTGGCGCTGCTGCTCCTGCTGGACGGGCGCGGGGGGCTGTACCGGCCGCCGGCGCACGTGCGGCTGCTCGACGAGCTGCCGGCGCTGGCCTCGCGGGCCGGGGTGGTGTGGTGCGTGGCGGCGGCGGGGGCCGCGGCCTGGTCGCCGGAGCTCGCGATCGGACCGCTGCGGCTGTGCGGGGCGTACCTCGCGCACGTCGGGGTCGCGGCCCTGCTGCGTGCGGCGCTGCTCGCGCGCGGGCGGCGGATCGCCCGGGAGCGGCCGCGGTCGGCGCTGGTCGTGGGCCCGCCGGCGGCGGCCCGCCGGTTCGCGGCGGCGGCCGGGCAGCACCCCGAGTACGGGATGCGGCCGGTCGGGATCGTGGGGCTGCCGGACGGGACGGTCGGTGAGCAGCGGCCGCTGGAGCCGGGGCTGCCGGTGCTGACGACGGCGGAGGAGATCCGCCGGGCGGTCATCCAGAACACGGTCCGCGAGGCGGTGTTCCTCTCCGACGAGCCGGAGCTGGTGACCCTCTTCCAGCACTACGGCTGCACGACCTGGCGGGTCGGCGGGGAGCGGCGCGAGGGACCGATGGGCGAGCACGTGTGGGGGTACGCCCGTCGCCGGCTGGTGCCGGCGACGGAGCGGCGCGGGGTGCTGGCCAAGCGGGCCCTGGACATCGCGCTCGCCGGTCCGGCGCTGGCCTTCGCGCTGCCGGTGCTCGCGGTGTGCGCGCTGGCGGTGCGGCTCTCGGACGGGCCGGGGGTGCTGTTCCGGCAGGAACGGGTGGGCCAGCACGGGCGGCACTTCACGCTGCTGAAGTTCCGTACGCTCCGGCCGACGGACGAGACGGAGTCGGCGACCCGGTGGAACGTGGCCGGGGACCGGCGGATGAGCGCGGCCGGCGGCTTCCTGCGGAAGTCCTCGCTGGACGAGCTGCCGCAGCTGTGGAACGTGCTCCGCGGCGATATGAGCCTGGTCGGTCCGCGTCCCGAACGCCCCTACTTCGTGGCCCAGTTCAGCAAGATCCACGCGGGATACGCGACCCGTCACCGGATGCCGGTCGGGCTGACCGGTCTGGCGCAGGTGCACGGGCTGCGCGGCGACACCTCGATCGAGGACCGCTGCCGCTTCGACAACCACTACATCGACCACTGGTCGCTCTGGCAGGACGTCTGCATCCTCGTCCGCACGGCGGCCGGGCTCGTGCGACCGACGGGGAGCTGAGGATGGCCACGGCCGTGACGACGGTGCCGGCCCTCGCGGGGGCGCCGGGCTTCCGGGACGGGCTCCGCAGGGCCGGGGCGCTCTCCCCGGTCCTCGCGGTGATCGCGCTGCTCCTGGTGCCGGGCGGCGGTGGGGCGCAGGGCGGGACGGGCGGCACCGGCACGGTCGCCGACGCGGCTTCGGGGCTGCTGGTCCTGATCTGTCTCGTACGGCTCCTGCGCGGCGGCGCGCGGCCGCTGACCCGGACGGCGGCGGTGGTCCTCGGGCTTCCGGTGTTCGGGATCTGCCTGGCCGCGGTCACCTCCGGCGACCCGGCGTCGAGCCTGCCGGGCGTCGCCCGCTACGTGCAGGTCTTCGTGCTGGTCCCGGCGGCGGTGCTGCTGACGATCCGGGACCGGCGGGACTTCGCGGTGGTGGCGTGGGGGCTCGTGGCACTGGCGCTGCTCCAGGGCGCGGTCGGCGTCGGGCAGTACCTGACGGGGACGGGCGCCTCGTACCAGGGCGAGGACATCCGGGCGGTCGGCACCTTCGGGGCGACCGACGTGATGGGCATGGCGACGGTGGTCGCGTACGGGCTGGTCGTCGTCACCGGGATCGCGCTCGGCTCTCCGGCCGGGCGGACGCGGACCGCCGCGCTGGTCTGCGTCGGGCTGCTCGTGGTCCCGCTGCTGCTCTCCTTCAGCCGGGGGGCGTGGATCGCGACCGTGCTGGCCTGCGGGATCCAGCTGCTGCTCGGCGGGGTGCGGCGGGCGGCGCGGGTGACGCTGGCGGTGGGCGCGCTCGCGGTGGTCCTCGTCGGCGGCTTCGGGCTGGGTTCGGAGATGGTGAAGGAGCGCGTCACCAGCATCACGCGGGTGACGGCGGCGCCGGACCAGTCGGTGACGGACCGGTACACGATGTGGGCGGCGGCCGGGCGGATGTGGCGCTCCGAGCCGCTGACCGGCGTCGGGCTGAAGGGCTTCCCCCACTACCGGGACTCGAACGCCTCGGTGGCGCTCTCCGCCGGCAGCGACACGGCCGGCGCGGGCGCGGGCTTCCGGAAGCAGCCGCTGCTCTCCCCGCACAACATGTACCTGCTGGTCCTCAGCGAGCAGGGCCTGATCGGGCTGCTGGCGCTCGCCGGGAGCTGGCTGGCGCTGCTCGTGGGCGCGCTGCGGCGGCGCCGGACGGGCGCGGAGTGCGCGCTGGTGGCGGGCGGGCTGCTCGCCTGGCAGCTGATCGACTTCTTCTACGCGGACATCGGCGGCCCGTCGACGGTGCTGATGTCGGTGGTCCTCGGCCTCGCCGCCTGGTGGGCGCTGGCGCCCGACCCCGAGGCCCCGCTGGAGGTGCGCGGTGCGTGACCCGTGGGCCGGTCCGCCGGATCCCACGGACGCGTACGTCGCGCCCCCGGGCCCCGGCGGCCCCACCCTCCCGCCGTGCCCACCGCGCGGCGAACCCCTGACCGACCCCTGGTCCCCCCTGCCCCCGGGCGCCACGGACTCCCCGTGCGCGCCGGGGGCCGCCGTGCTGCCGGGGGGCGGTGCCGGCTCGCCGCCGGCCGGTCTCTCCGGGGCGCGGCGGGTCGCCGTCCACCGCCCGGCGGGGCACGCTCCCCCCTCCGACGTGTGGGCGCCCGCGCCGGTCGCCACGGTCGCCTCCCCTCCGCCTCCCGCGCCCGTCGCCTCCCCCGCCCCCAGGACCGGGCGGCGGGCGCACGCGCGGGCGAAGGTGCGGCGGGCGGGCGGTCAGGGGCGGGGGTTCCTCGCCAAGGCGGCGGCCGTGACGGCGGCGCTCACGGCCGTGGGGGCGGTGCTCGGGCTCGTACGGGACCAGATCCTCGCCGGGTACTTCGGCGCGGGCGCGGAGACGGACGCCTTCCTGGTGGCGTGGACGGTGCCGGAGTTCGCGTCGACGCTGCTCATCGAGGACGCGATGGCGCTGATCCTGGTGCCGGCGTTCTCCCGTGCGCTGGCCCGGCGTTCGGGGTCGCTCTTCGGGGATCCCGTACGGGACCTGGTGCGGGGGACGCTGCCCCGGCTCACCCTCGGGGTCGCGGTCGTCTCCGCCGTCCTGGTCGCGGCCGCGCCGGCGGTCGTCTCGCTGCTCGCGCCGGGGCTCTCCGACCCCGGGCTGGCGGTGGACTGCACCCGGCTCACCGCGACCTGTGTGCTCACCTTCGCGCTGGTCGGCTACTGCTCGGCGGCGCTGCGGGCGCACCACGTCTTCCTGCCGCCGGCCGCGATCTACGTGGCGTACAACGTCGGCATCATCGGCACGATGGTGCTCCTGCGCGAGCCGTGGGGGGTGCGGTCGGCGGCCGCCGGGGTCGCGGTCGGCGGCGTGTTCATGGTGCTGGTGCAGGCGCCGGCGCTGGTGCGGGAGCTGCGGACGCGGCCGGTGCCCTCGCGGGAGCCGGAGGCACCGGCGCCGGGGTTCGCCGGGGACGGGCGGCTCGTGGTGTTCGGGCTGATCGCGCCGGTGGTCGTCTTCTCGCTGATCCGGCAGTCGCAGACGCTGATCGAGCGGTTCCTCGCGGCGCCGCTGCCGTCCGGCGCGATCTCGCACCTGAACTACGCGCAGAAGATCGCGCAGATGCCGATGATCCTCTCGCTGATGCTGTGCACGGTCAGCTTCCCGGTGGTCGCGCGGGCGCTGGCCGCGGGTGATCCCGAGGGGGCCCGGCGGCGGGTCGAGCGGGACCTGCTGCTGGCGGCCGTGGTGGTCCTGGTGGGCGCCTCCGTGGTGATCGCCGCCGCCCCGAGGATCGTCGAACTGCTTTTCCAGCGGGGCGAGTTCGACCGGTCCGACACGGTCGCCACCGCCGCCGTCATGCGGGTCTACGCGCTCGGGCTGCTCGGCCAGACCATGGTCGGCGCCCTCGTCCGCTGCTACTTCTCCGCCGCCCGGCCCCTCTGGTACCCGGCCGCCGCGATGGCCGCCGGGCTCGCCGCCACCGCCGCCGCCGGAGTGCCCGGTGCCGCCGCCTGGGGCGCCGTCGGCATCGCCGCCGCCAACGCGCTCGGCATCACCCTGACCGCCGTACTGCTGCTGCGCGGCGCCCACCGGCAGACCGTCCCGGTCCGGCCCGACCGGCTCGGCGAGGGCCTGCTGCGGCTCGCCACGGCCGGCGCCTGGGCGACCGGCGCCGGCTGGCTCTGCTCGATGGCGATCGGCCCGCCGCTGCTCTCCCTCGCAGTCGTGTGCCTCGTCGTCGCCGGCGTCTTCCTGACCTTCATCGCCTGCGCCGCCAGGGCGCCGGAGATCCCTCCCCTCCCCCACACCTCCACCCGACGCCGAAGGACCGCCCATGCCCGCCCCCGCCGTGCTGCGCCGTCTGCTGCCGAAGCCACCCCTGTGGGCGAAGCCGCCCCTGTGGGTGGCGATGTACCACTCGATCACGGACACCGCTGACGATCCGTACCGCGTGACCGTCTCCCCGGTGCGCTTCGCCCGCCAGCTCCACTGGCTCGGCGACCGGGGGCTGCGCGGGGTGTCGGTGCGGGAGCTTCTCGCCGCGACCGCCGAGGGCCGCGCGAAGGGCCTCGTCGGCCTCACCTTCGACGACGGCTACGCCGACTTCCTCGACTCGGCGCTGCCGCTGCTGCGCCGCCACGGCTTCACGGCCACGGTCTACGTCCTGCCGGGCCGGCTCGGCGGCGTCAACGACTGGGACGCCCAGGGCCCGCGCAAGCCGCTGCTCACCGAGGAGGGCATCGAGCGGATCGCCGGCGCCGGCATGGAGATCGGCTCGCACGGCCTGACGCACCGCCGGCTCACGGAGGCCGACGACGCCACCCTCGCCGAGGAGACCCGGTGCTCCCGGACCCTCCTGGAGGAGATCACCGGCGGCCCCGTGGACGGCTTCTGCTACCCGTACGGGGCGGTCGACCCGCGTGTGGTCCGCGCCGTGCGCAAGGCCGGGTACGGCTACGCCTGCGCCATCGACCCCGGCCCGCTGACCGGCGCCCACGCCCTGCCCCGCGTCCACATCGGCGAGGACGACACCTCGTGGCGGCTCACCGCGAAGCGGGCCCTGCACCCGCTGCGCCGCCGCCACCCCGCCGAACTGGTCCCGGCCCGCACCGGCCCGGCCGCGGCGGTGCTCGGATGAGCCGGCTGAAGGTGCTGCACGTCATCACGGGGCTCGGCATCGGCGGAGCCGAGCAGCAGCTGCGGCTGCTGCTGCGCCACCTCCCCGTGCAGGGCCGGGTGGTGACGCTCACCAACCCCGGCCCGGTCGCGCAGGGCATCGAGGCCGACGGGACCCCGGTCACCCATCTGGGCATGACCGGGAACCGGGACCTCGGCGCGCTGCCCCGGCTCGCCCGGCTGGTCCGCGAGGGCGGCTACGACCTCGTCCACACCCATCTGTACCGGGCCTGCGTCTACGGCCGGCTCGCCGCCCGGCTCGGCGGGGTCCGCCGGGTCATCGCCACCGAGCACTCGCTCGGCGCCTCGCAGATCGAGGGCCGCCCCCTGTCGGCGGGCACCCGCGCGCTCTACCTGGCCTCGGAGCGGCTCGGCACCTCCACCGTCGCCGTCTCGGCCAGCGTGGCCCGCCGCCTCGCCGACTGGGGGGTGGCGCCGGAGCGGATCGAGGTGGTGCCGAACGGCATCGAGACCGGCCGCTTCGCCTTCGTCCCCCGCGCCCGCCGGCTCACCCGGGGCGTCCTCGGCATCCCCGAGGACGCGTTCGTGGTCGGCGGGGTCGGGCGGCTCGCCCCGGGGAAGCGGTTCGACCGGCTGATCCGGGCCGTGGCCTCGGTGCCGGAGGCCCGGCTCCTCCTCGTCGGCGACGGCGAGCGGCGCGAGGAGCTGCGCGCGGTGGCCGACGCGTGCGGCGCCGCCGACCGGGTGCTGTTCTTCGGCGCCTGCGAGGACCCGCCGGCGGACGGGCCCGCCGGCCCGATGCTGCCCGAACTCCTCGCCGCCATGGACGTCTTCGTCTCCACCTCGACCGACGAGACCTTCGGACTCGCCGCCGTCGAGGCGCTCGCCGCCGGACTGCCCGTGCTGTACGTGGCGTGCCCGGCGATCGAGGACCTGCCGGCCGACGCGGCGCCCGGCGCCCGCCGGATCGGCGAGTCCGTGCCCGAACTGGTCGGCGCCCTGCGCGAGCTGCGGGCCGCGCACGGCCCCCGGCCCGTACGCCTGCCCGCCCCGGCCGCCGCCCGCCGCTACGACATCGCGAGCAGCGCCGACCGGCTGATGACCCTCTACGACCAGGCCGTCCACGGCCGCCCCGGCCCGTGAACACCTCCCCCCGAAGCCCCCTGCCCGTCCCAGCGAGAGAGCCCGTCATGACCACCACCCCATCCCGCGCCGTCCGCATGCCCGCCCGACTGCGCTCCCCCGGACGCTGGGCGGTGCTGCCCGCCGCCGTGGTCGCCGGGGCCGCCCTCGGCGGCGGCTACGGGGCGCTGAAGACCCCCGAGTACGCGGCGACCAGCTACGTGATCGTCGTGCCCGGCGAGAAGTCCGACCCGGCGGCGGCGCTCGGCTTCGCCCAGGCGTACGGCCGGGTCGCCACCGACATCGCGGTCACCGGCGACGCCCAGGTGTGGGCGGGCGTCACCGCGGCCACCCTCCGCGAGAGCGTGCGGGCGGAGACCTCCCCGGACGCGCCGATGATCTCCATCACCGCCCGGGCCCCGAAGGCCTCGAAGGCGGTGTCGATCGCCGACGGGGTGGCCCGCTCGCTCGTCCTCAACTCCTCGCACGTGGCCGGCAGCACGGGCGTGAAGGTCGTCCAGTTCTCCCGCGCGACCAAGCCGACGGCCCCCGTGTCGCCGTCCGCGCCGCTCTCCGCGCTGGTCGGCGCCTGTGCCGGCGGGCTGCTCGGCGGGCTCGCGCTGCTCGTCCGCCCCCAGCGGACGGCCGGACGCGCCGAGGGCCGCCACTCCCGCCCGGCCGCGACCACGGGTGCCGCGGTGCCCGCGCCCGCCTCCCACCAGCCGGAACCGGAGGCGGTGTGACCCCGGGAAGAGCACTGAGGACCGAGATCTGCCGTGACACGGAGGAGTTCGGGCGGCTGGCGGCCGAGTGGACGGCGCTGTACGGGCGCTGCTCCTCCGCCACCCCGTTCCAGTCCCACTCCTGGCTGCACTCCTGGTGGCTGTCGTACGGACGTCCCGGCGCGCTGCGGGTGGTGCTCGTACGGGACGGGGTCGGCGCGCTCGTGGCGGCGGCGCCCCTGATGCGGGCGCGCGGGCCGCTGCCGGTGCTGACCCAGCTCGGCGGCGCCATCACCGACTTCACCGACGTCCTCCTCGACGACGAGCGTCCCGAGGCGGCCGCCGCGCTGGCCGAGGCCGTCGCCCGGGCCGCCCGGGGCGCGGTCGTCGACCTGCGGGAGGTGCGGCCCGGCGCCGCCGCCGAACGCGTCTTCGCCCGGTGGCGCGGCCCCCGCCGCCGGCTCCCCGACTCGCTCTGCCTGGAACTGCCGGCCGTCCCCATGGAGGGCCTGCTCGAACGGATCCCGTCCGGGAAGGCCCAGCGGGTCCGGGCCAAGCTGCGCAAGCTCGACGCGCTCGGCATCGACGCGCACGTGGTGACCGCCCCCGACGTGCCGGCCGCCCTCGACCGGCTCCTGACCCTCCATCGACTCCAGTGGCGGGGCCGCGGGGTCACCGCCGAGCACACCAGCGAGCGGTTCGCCCAGCACCTGACGCGGGCGGTGCGGCCCATGGTGGAGCGCGGCGACGCGATGGTCACCGAGTTCCGGCTCGGCGGCGACGTGGTCGCCGCCGACCTCACCCTGATGTCCCCCCGCCTCGCCGGCGGCTACCTCTACGGCGCCGACCCGGTCCTGCGGGAGCGCAAGGTCGACGTCGCCGCGATGCTGCTGCGGCACGGGGCGGGCGAGACCAGCGCGGGCGGCCGGGCCACCCTGAGCATGCTGCGGGGCAGCGAACCGTACAAGCACCACTGGCGGCCGGAGCCGGTCCGCAACCGGCGACTGCTCCTCACCGGCCGCGGTACGGCCCCGCTGCTGTGGCTCCACGCGGGCGCGGCGGACGCGCGGCGCTGGGCGGCCCGGCAGGCGCGGGAGCGGGCCTGGGCCGGCCGGCTCCTCGCCCGCCTCCCCGGCCGCGCGCCCGCGTCCGTGCCGGGCGGCTGACCGTCAGAACGGCCAGACCCCGTTCAGGGCCCCCTTCCAGTCGAGATCGAGGTCGAGGCCGAGGCCGGGCTTCAGCTCGTCCTTCCACCCGGTCTCCTTGGGCACGCACACCGGCCCACCGATCCAGCTCTCCACCCAGTCCCCGAGCTCGACCTTCCAACAGTCGGGCTTGGGCTCGGGCTTGGGTTCGGGCTTGGGCTCGGGCTTGGGCTCGGGCTTCGGTTCCGGCTTCGGCTCAGGCTTCGGTTCCGGCTTGGGCTCGGGCTTGGGCTCGGGCTTCGGTTCCGGCTTCGGCTCGGGCTTGGGCTCAGGCTTCGGTTCCGGCTTCGGCTCAGGCTTCGGCTCGGGCTTCGGCTCAGGCTTCGGTTCCGGCTTGGGCTCAGGCTTCGGCTCGGGCTTCGGCTCAGGCTTCGGCTCGGGCTTCGGCTCAGGCTTCGGTTCCGGCTTGGGCTCAGGCTTCGGCTCGGGCTTCGGCTCAGGCTTCGGCTC
>NZ_JBHTST010000023.1:0-4101 GCF_042794995.1 Streptomyces sp. NPDC056503 | reverse complement strand
GGGCTTCGGCTCAGGAACTGTCGGGTCCACGGGGTCGACCGGATCCACGGGGTCGACGGGATCCACCGGATCGACCGGATCCACGGGGTCCACGGGGTCGACCGGATCGACCGGATCCACGGGGTCCACGGGGTCCACGGGGTCGACCGGATCGACCGGATCGACCGGATCGACCGGATCCACGGGGTCCACGGGATCCACCGGGTCCACCGGGTCCACCGGGTCCACCGGGTCCACGGGATCCACGGGATCCACCGGCACCGACGGCTCCGTCCCGTACAGCATTTCGCGGAACACCCGTGACGACTGCGGATTGTCGTCGCACTGCCAGACGCCGTGCGGGCAGTAGTCCGTGATCGTGTGGTACAGCGGCTTGTGCTGCCGGATCCATTCCAGCATGCGCCGCATGTACGTCGGGTTGTCGCCGTTCCGGAAGAGCCCCCATTCGGGATAGGAGATCTGCTTTCCGTGTTCGGCCGCGAAATCGACCTGCTTGCGGAGTCCGTACGGCTCGTTCACGTGCCGGTCGAAATCCGCGCCGGGCGGCTGGTCGTACGAGTCCATGCCGATGATGTCGACGACGTCGTCGCCGGGGTAGCACTCGGTCCACGGCACCGCGTCCCGGCCGCGGCTGGGGTTGAAGTCGAAGCGGAACCTCTGGCCGGGCACGGACCGCATGGTCGTGACGATCCGGTTCCAGTACTTCTTCCAGGCGGTCGGATCGGGTCCGCACCGGTGGGTGTACGTGGTGCCGTTCATCTCCCAGCCGAGCACGAGGACCGGGTCCAGGGCCCCGGCCTCGACGAGGCGCTGGGCGAGGGTGCGGAAGTGGTGGTCGTAGTAGCCCGCGGCGCCGAGCTGGAGCTGGCGGCGTACCTCCTGGTCGGAGACGCCCGCCTCGTTCCGCTCCAGCATGGGGACGTTGAGGACGAAGAGGCGGTCCCGTTTGGCGTTGCGCCAGTCGGCCCAGGCGTCGAGGAAGCCGGGCGGGCCCTCGATGTTGGACCAGAGGTCGCCGGGCAGGTACGTGTGGCCGACCCGGAGCTCACGGCCGCCGAGCCAGCGCTCCAGCTGGCCGATCCGGGCGACCCCGAGCGAACCGGAATCGAGGAAGGCCCCCATGGCCGTGGTGGCGGGGAGAGTCGGACCGGGGTCCTCCGTCGTTAGGGATGCGGCGGCGTGGGCGGGTGCCGACAGCACGACCGAACCCGAGACGAGGAGACCGGCGGTGATCACCCCCAGCCATGTCCGTCTTCTTCTCGGTGTTCCTCCGACAGGTTCCACGGCCACTCCTTCACGCCCACGCTATTTGATGCTCAGTCAATCCGATGTTCCGAAAGTATTCCTAATGAGCCGATCGTGAACTCGACTTCCCTCCGCTCGTAGTCCATTAGAGGATTTCATCGCCCAGTTGGGGCACCCGAGATGAAGGTGCAATGCCCGTGCCGTCTTTCGACACCCGCGTACCCGCAGTCCTCGTGCGGCTGGACCGGAACCCCTTCCACCACGGAACCCTCGGGGCCGCCCGCTCCCTGGGCCGGGCCGGGATCCCCGTCCACGCGGTCGTCGAAGCCGGCGACAGCCCCGTCGCCCGCTCGCGGTACGTCCGCTCGGTCCGCGCCCGGCCCGCCTCGGCGGCCTCCACCGAACTGGCCGCGCTGCTGCTCCGGATCGCCGCCGAGATCACCGACGCGCCGTCAGCTCCCGTGCTCGCCGTGCCGCTGGACGACATCAGCGCCCTCGCGCTGGCCCGCCGCCGCCCCGAGCTCGCGGGCAGGATCCTGCTGCCCGAGCGGACCGAGGAGCAGCTGCTGCGGGTCGCGGACAAGGCCGCGCTCGCCGTGACCTGCGCCGAGCTGGGCCTCCCCCACCCCCGTACCGAACTCCCCTCCGACGCCGACGAGGCCGCCGCCATGGCGTGGTCGCTCGGGCTCCCGGTGGTCGCCAAGTGGAGCCGCCCCTGGCTGCTGCCGACCGGATCCGGGCTGCGCAGTACGACGATC
This sequence comes from Streptomyces sp. NPDC056503, assembly GCF_042794995.1. Taxonomy (NCBI): domain Bacteria; kingdom Bacillati; phylum Actinomycetota; class Actinomycetes; order Kitasatosporales; family Streptomycetaceae; genus Streptomyces; species Streptomyces sp. NPDC056503. The sequence goes on along the minus strand of NZ_JBHTST010000023.1, from coordinate 2,098 downwards.
CTCCGCTCGCTCGCCGAGGTCCGGGAGTTGTACGGGCGCACTCCGCAGGCCGGCAGCCGGCTGCTGCTCCAGGAGCTGCTGCCGCCGGGCCGGGACCTCGACTGGTTCTTCCACGGGTACGCGGACTCCGCCGGCCGCTGCGCCGCCGGGGCCACCGGCCGCAAGGAGCGCTCCTGGCCGGACGGGGCCGGGCTCACCGCCGTCGGCCGGTGGACGCCCAACCCGGAGGTGGACCGGCTCGCCCGCGGGGTGCTCGAAGCCCTCGGCCACCGGGGCGTGTGCGACCTCGACTTCCGGCTCGACCGGGCCACCGGGGCGTACCACCTGCTCGACTTCAACCCCCGCCCGGGCGCCCAGTTCCGGCTCTTCGCCGACCGCCACGGGCTCGACGTGGTGCGCGCCCTCCACCTGGACCTCACCGGCCGGCCGGTGCCGCCGCACTCCCCCGCGTACGGCCGTCGGTTCGTCGTCGAGAACTACGCGGCGCTCTCGCTGCTCGCCTCCCCGCGCCGCCGGTACGCCCCCGAGCCCGACGTCGCCCGGCAGCCGGCCGAGCGCGCCTGGTTCGCCGCCGACGACCCGGCGCCCGCGCTCGCCATGGCCCGCGCCTGGCTCGGCCACCTGCTGCGCCGGGCCCTGACGGTGGCCCATCGGCGGCTCGCGACCCGCCGGCCCCGGCACCCGGCCACCCTGCCGGGTCCCTCGGGCCGCGCCTCCTCCACCCAGCTCACCCAGCGATGAAGACGGAAGACACGATGGCGAACGCGATGGCGAAGGCGAGTCCGGTGCACGACCTGGTGGTCGTCGGGGCCGGTCCCTACGGGCTCTCGGTGGCCGCCCACGCGGCGGCCCGCGGACTCGACCCGGTCACCTTCGGCCGGCCCATGGAGTCCTGGCACGCCATGCCCTCCGGCATGTTCCTGAAGTCCGAGCCGTGGGCCTCGCACCTCTCCGACCCGGCCGGCGCGTACGGGCTCGACGCCTACGCGGCCGGCCAGGGCGTCCGCGCCGAGCACGGCGTCCCGCTCCCGGTCTCCTTCTTCGCCGCCTACGGCGACTGGTTCGCCCGGCAGGCCGTCCCCGCCGTCGACGAACGGCTGATCACCTCGGTGGCCCCGGCCCCCGAGGGCTTCACCGTGACCGCCGAGGACGGCGAGACGCTGCGCGCCCGCACGGTCGCCCTCGCCGTCGGCGTCCTCCCCTTCATGGAGGTCCCCGGCCCGCTCCGGGACCTCCCCCGCCGGTACGTCACCCACTCCAGCCACCACGGCGAACTCGGCGCGCTCGCCGGGCGGGACGTCACCGTCGTCGGCGCCGGGCAGGCCGCCCTGGAGACCGCCGCGCTGCTCGCGGAGGCCGGCGCCGCCGCCGTGCGGATCGTCGCCCGGGCGGACCGGCTGCGCTGGAACACCCTGCCGCCCGCCCTCCACCGGGGACCGTGGGCCACCCTGCGCGCCCCGCACACCGGACTCGGCTGCGGCTGGACGAACAGGCTGTACGCCGACACCCCGGGCGTCTTCCGGCGGCTGCCCGCCCCCACCCGGGCGCGGCTCTTCGACTCGGCGCTCGGCCCGGCCGGCGCCTGGTGGCTGCGCGAGCGGTTCGCCGCCGTCACCGACGTCCGCCTCGGGCACCGGATCGCCTCGGCGGCCGTCACCGACGACGGGCGCCTGCGGCTCGACGTCGAGGGCCCGGACGGGTCCGCGGTCCTGGAGACCGACCACGTCGTGGCCGCCACCGGCTTCGTCCCCTCCGTCGACCGGGCCGGGGTCCTGGACCCGGTGCTGCGGTCCGCGCTGCGCACGGTCGGGCCGGTCCGCGCCCCCGAGACGGGCGCCCTCTTCGAGTCGTCCTGGCCGGGGCTCTTCCTCGCCGGGCTGGTCACCGCCCCTTCGTACGGTCCGGCCATGCGGTTCGTCTTCGGCGCCGGCTACACGGCGGGCCGGCTGGTGAAGGGGGTGCGGCGGCGGTTGCGCGCGGGGACCGGGGGCGGCGCCGTCGGCCGGCCGCGCAGCGGCGAACGGGCGGCGGCCGTGCGGGCGTAGGAGCGGGCCCGGCCCCCCCCGACGAAGGGCGTGACCCCGGCGCCCCCGGGCCC